>CAZHCY010000249.1:0-3906 GCA_964531185.1 uncultured Desulfovibrionales bacterium
GGTGACGGGGTGCCTGTCCCCTGCGCCCTTAAAAAGGGCTAAACTGTTACGACAGAGCTTTATCCCGGGGGTATTGCAGCCTGTCCCATGCCTGTAAAGAACTACCCGGAACTCGTAACACCTCCATTAATCAATGGTCCAATAGTTTGTGATGATTACATCCGGTAAAAACAATTGAAAAATCAAATACTGTTACACCCGGGCTGAAATCCGGCCTTGCCTGATGTCTGCATTATGCATACATTGACCAATGTACGGCTTTGATCCAGGATATGACTTTATAAATTCAATTCAGAGCAGCAGTTCAGCCTTTTGCATGGGGCACGGCTTCCCGGCCGGAGGCATACAGCCCGCAAGGGGACCGGCTCTGCCGGCGCTTGTTTTTCCAGGTCTGTTTCTTACATAAAAACAGGCGCCCGGGTGCCCTGCTTTCCTTAAAAAGGGCTAAACCGCTGCAATTCGGAGAAGGACAATGCAATTGAATATTCCCGGCTGCGCCCCGCTTGAGCTGAAACACCTGGCTCTGGACTTCAACGGCACCCTGGCCTTTGACGGCCATATAATTGAGGGGGTCATCCCAAGGCTTGGCATTCTGTCTGGATCATTAAAAATTCATGTTCTCACTGCAGACACTTTTGGAAATGCTGAAAAAAAACTTTCCAGTCTTGACTTAACCTTTCACCTTATTGGAAAAGAGAATCAGGCAGCAGCCAAGGCCGACTATATTGCCGGTCTCGGAGCAGAACATGCCGTGGCTGTGGGCAACGGCCGCAATGACCAGCTGATGCTTGAAAAGTCCGCCCTGGGCCTGGGGCTTGTTCAAAAGGAAGGAGCGGCTCTGTCCGCACTGAGCAGTGCTGACGTAATCTGCACGCACATTAATGATGCCCTGGATCTGTTGATTTATCCTCTCCGGCTAACAGCAACCCTTCGGGGCTGATGCAGATCACCGGCTTTCATGTTAAGCAACAGTCAACCCGGGTTTTCCAAAAAAAAGTCAACAGGAAACAGTTCAGCAAAAAGCAATTTCTCAAGTCTTTGTTTTTACTGACATCTGATCACTGACTTCTGACTTTTGCGACTGTAAAACATAGTTTTTGTACACGAATCAGCCAATGCTCAAAAAATCATCCTGCCATCCAGTCACTCTGGCCTTTGCAGCCAATTACCCGGACTCTGCGCTTCGCAATCAATGGGCCCTGGAGAACTCCTCTGCCCTTCAATATTCACCGGATCCCAGGCATCCAGAACTGATACCACAAAAAGTGTCTGCCTTTATTGAGGCTGGCATACCAGTGCGCTTTCACACCAGATATTTTGATTATGAAATTGGCAGCGCAGACCAAGACCTGGCTGAAACTGCCCTGAAAAAACACATAGAGACCCTGAAATACATCCAGGGTCTGGGTGAACCCGTGGTAACCGTACATACCGGGCTTAATCGTCAATTGCCTGTCCGGGAAGAATTGATCGTTGCCAATCTGTCCCGTCTGGTTGAATATGCCTCCAGGCTGGGCATAGTGGTTTGCCTGGAAAATTTAAGACAGGGTCATGCCAGTGACCCGTACAAGGTATATGAATGGGCCCGGTCTTCCGGAGCAATGCTGACCCTTGACCTGGGACATGCCCGGGGTTGTCCTGTGGTCCAGAGCGGCCTGGCAGCCCTGCCGGAAATTGCTGAGCTTTTCTCCCCCCTGCTGGGTGAAGTTCACATTTACGGCAAGGAAGACCATCAGGGGCACCATCCCATCCAGGACATCAACCCCCTGAAGGAAACCCTGGAAAAACTTCTGGAAACAGACTGCAGATGGTGGACCATTGAGCTTGCTGAGCCTGAACAGGCCCTGAGCACAAGAAATCTTATCCAGAACTTCTTTGAGTCCAGTCCTGTCCTGCATAAGGACATGCACCACATGAACAGAGGAATAACTTTTCCGGGGTGATGGCTTTTATGAATTCACTGGGAGTAATTCATGGCCGGTTCCAGGTCCTGCATAATGATCACCTCAAGTACCTGCTGGCCGGAAAAAAGCTGTGCAGGCATCTGATCATAGGCATTACCAATCCTGACCCCATTTTGACCACAGAAGTCCAGGTGGATGTAAAACGCTCTTCTGCCCTGGCCAACCCCCTGACCTACTATGAACGTCTGCTTCTGGTCCGGGAATCTCTCCTGGAAGCAGGAACAGGCCTGGAAGAAATGACCATTGTTCCCTTTCCCATAACCCGTCCTGAGCTCTATGAATACTATGTCCCCAAAAAGGCAGTCTTTTTTCTTTCCATCTATGATGACTGGGGCAGAAAAAAGCTGGACCAGTTCAGAGATCTTGGTTTGAAAACCCATGTTCTGTGGGAAGTTCCGCCTGAAGAGAAAGGCCTCAGCTCCACCATTATCAGAGAACTCATGGTCCAGGGCAAGCCCTGGGACCACCTGGTTCCCGAACCTGTTGCCAGGCTGTGCCGTCAGTGGGAAATTCCCTCCAGACTGAAAAACTTATCTTAGCAACAGTTTAGCCTTTTTTAAGGAAGCAGGGGACAGACACCCAACCCGGTTATTCAGTGAAAACTGCAGTACAAATGCATAATGCTCCCGACCTAAGGAGCAAATCAGCAATTTTTTGACTATTTTAAATCTTCTTTCAAGATAGTCTTGACTATAATAAAATATGGCTTTAAAAAGTCGACATGAACCGTTATATTTTTCCCTGGGTCAAGAAAGACCTGTCCAGAAAAATGGTCCTGATTACCGGACCCAGACAAGTAGGCAAGACATATCTGGCCAGGCAGTATCTTCCTTTTTTTCCCAAGCCCCAATACCTGAACTTTGATGTGCCCGCGGATGCAGGCATAATAAAAAAACAAACCTGGCCCCCTGGCACAGATCTGCTTGTTTTTGATGAATTGCACAAAATGAAGGGCTGGAAAAAATTCCTCAAGGGTGTTTTTGATGGCCGGGAAGAGAATCAGGCGATTTTAGTGACTGGCAGCGCCAGAATGGAAACCTTCCGGCAAAGCGGAGAATCTCTGGCAGGCCGGTATTTTCACTATCATCTCCTGCCCCTAAGTGTGTCTGAACTGGCAGCTTGTCATATGCCACCGCAAGATGCCCTGGAAGTCATCAATGAGCTGGGAGGCTTCCCTGAACCCTGCCTGACCGGCTCAGCTGATTATGCTGCCAGATGGCGCAAGCAGTATTATACTGACCTTGTCAGGGAAGATATTCTGGAATTCAGCAGGATCAGCGAACTCAAAACCATGAAGTTTCTTCTGGAAATGCTTCGATCCAGGGTAGGCTCATCTATTTCTTTCAGCTCCATTGCCAGAGATCTGCAGGTTGCCCCGCAGACAGTGCAGAGCTACATATCCATTCTGGAAAGCCTGTATATTGTCTTTCTTGTACGCCCTTATCACAAGAATGTTGCCCGCTCCATTTTAAAGGAGCCCAAGCTTTATTTTTATGACACCGGGCTGGTACTTGGAAATCAGGGAGCAAGGCTGGAAAACAGCTTTGCCGTATCTCTGCTCAAACATGTGCATTTACTCAACGATACTGCTGCCACAGGGGTACGTCTACATTATCTGAGGACGAAAGATGGTAAAGAAATCGACTTTGCCTTGGTGAATGACTCTGGTGACATGCATATAATTGAAGTAAAACTTTCTGATGAATCCCTTTCCAGATCTTTAATTTTCTTCAAAAACAAATTCTTTCAAAATGCTCAGTGCACCCAGGCAGTAATGAATTTAAAGCGCGAACAGTATAGAGATGGAATCCACATTAGAAATGCGGCCGGATTTCTGGCTGAATTGTAAGCATCCAAGGGATGACGGTTTAGGGTCTGATCCGGCTTGGGGACAGTCCGGCACCCACTTGAGTGGATATTTCCAGGTATGAGTTGTTACTGA
>CAZHCY010000250.1:0-3904 GCA_964531185.1 uncultured Desulfovibrionales bacterium
GGCGCCGTATTTGGACCTGCTTTTGCGCCGATCCTGAACACCCGAGGTATCAAGAGTTCCCCGGATAATCTTGTAGCGGACGCCTGGAAGGTCCTTTACCCGGCCTCCCTGAATCATGACCACGGAGTGCTCCTGAAGATTATGGCCCTCACCTGGTATATAGGAGGTGACCTCTATTCCATTGGTCAGCCTGACCCTGGCAACTTTGCGCAGGGCGGAGTTGGGCTTTTTGGGGGTGGTAGTATAAACCCTTACACAGACACCCCTTTTTTGCGGACATTGTTGCAGGGCAGCCCTTTTCTTGCGCTTGATCACCTGCTCCCTGGATTTTCTGACCAGTTGATTTATGGTGGGCATATATCCTCCAATAGTAAGTCTACTTGCTGAAACATGTAGCTGTTAGTTCAAGCCTTTGAGCTTGTCAAGAAAAATATCTTTATTTGTTTTTATTCCTGACTTGAATCACCCGGCTCCCTGGTCAGAGCATAGGGTTCTTCATCCAGCTCTTCCAGGAACCTGTCCGGATTGTCAGGCTGCTCAGGAACGGATATGTCACTGTTTACATATGCCCTGTAGCCTGTTCCTGCCGGGACCAGCCTGCCCACAATGACATTTTCCTTAAGCCCTCTGAGTTTATCAACCTTAGCCATAAGAGAAGCTTCAGTGAGCACCTTGGTGGTTTCCTGAAATGAAGCAGCCGAGATAAACGACTCCGTTGTCAGGGAAGCCTGGGTTATGCCCAGCACCAGCGGCTCAGCAGTGGCCGGATTTTCGCCTCTTTTGATGCACTTTTCATTTTCCCGCATGAACTGGCTCTTTTCCACCTGCTGCCCAATGAGAAATCCGGTATCTCCGGGATCGATAATCTGAACCTTCTTGAGCATCTGACGGACAATGACTTCAATATGTTTGTCATTTATCTGCACGCCCTGGAACCTGTACACTTCCTGGATCTCTTCCACCAGGTATTTGGCCAGGTGCTTTTCTCCCTTGATCTTCAGAATATCATGCAGATCAGGATTGCCCTCGGTGATCAGCTCTCCTGCCTCCACAAAGTCTCCTTCCTGGACAGTGATATGCCGCCCCTTAGGGATAAGATATTCTTTGGGATCCCCGGCTTCCGGGCTGATTATGATCTTTCTTTTGCCTTTGGATTCAGGGCCGAAGGTGACAATGCCGTCAATTTCCGTGACCACGGCCTGGTCTTTGGGTTTTCTTACCTCAAACAGCTCGGCCACCCTGGGCAGACCGCCCACAATATCTTTGGTCTTGGAGGATTCCCTGGGTTTTCTGGCTATAACATCTCCGGCATTGACCTCATCTCCGTCGTTGAGCATGAGAATGGCCCCCACTGGAAGCTGGAATATGGCCTCAGAAGTAGTCCCCGGCCTGTGTTTGATCTGGCCTTTGGAATTGCAGATGGAAATGCTTGGCCGATAGTTGGTGGACCTGTACTCGGTGATAATCCTGGTGGCCCTGGCAGTGGTCTCATCCACTTTTTCATGATAGGTCCGGTTTTCCACAATATCTGAGAATTTGATGTAGCCGGCCACGTCCGTTACAAATGGCTCGTTAAATGGATCCCATTCAGCCAGGAGATGGCCTTTCTTTACTTCCTGGTCCTCTTTGACAAAAAGCTTGGCCCCTGAAGGCAGAAAGTACTTTTCCCTTTCTCTGCCCTGATCATCCACAATTTTAATCTGCCCGCTCTTGCCCAGGACCATGAATTCACCTTTGGAATTCTCCACGGTTCTCACCCGGGCCAGGACAATATGCCCGGCATTCTGGGCCTTGATATTGGACCGCTCAATCTCCCTGGAAGCTGTGCCGCCGATATGAAAGGTGCGCATGGTCAGCTGAGTGCCGGGTTCCCCAATGGACTGGGCCGCAATTATGCCCACGGTTTCACCCACATTGACCAGGTGCCCCCGGGCCAGGTCCCGTCCGTAGCACAGGGCGCAGATGCCTCTTTTGGATTTGCAGCTCAGTGTTGAACGGATCTGAATGCTGTTCAGCCCTGCTTCATCAATTTTTCCGGCCGCGTCTTCAGTTATCATCTCATTGGAGGGCACAATCACCTCTCCAGTTTCAGGATCAAGCACATCATACATGGCAATTCTGCCCAGGGCCCTCTGACTGACTTTTTCCTGAATCTCGCCTGACTTCATCAGGTGGGTAAGCTCAATTCCGTCCACTGTACCGCAGTCAAACTCTGAGACCACCACATCCTGAACCACGTCCACCAGCCTTCTGGTCAGGTATCCGGAATTGGCCGTCTTAAGAGCTGTATCAGCCAGGCCTTTCCGGGCTCCGTGGGTGGAGGTAAAGTACTGAAGCACAGTCAATCCCTCCCTGAAGCAGGAAGGAATGGGGGTTTCAATGATCTCCCCTGATGGTTTGGCCATGAGTCCGCGCATGCCTGACAGCTGACGCATCTGATCCTTGTTGCCCCTGGCTCCGGAATTGGACATCATGTAGATGGGGTTCAGGCTGACGTTTTCCTCTTTTTCCCCTGTTTCCGGATTTTCCAGGACATCTTTGGATATATCGCTCATCATCTGATCGGATATGTCATTGGTGGCCTTGGTCCAGACATCCACAATTTTATTGTATTTTTCAGTCTTGGTGATGATGCCTTCCTTGTACTGGCTCTCTATTTCATTGACCTGGTCCTGGGAGATCTTAAGGATATTTTCCTTGTTTCTGGGGATTTCCAGATCCTTTACCCCAATGGTGATCCCGGCCTGGGTGGAATATTCATACCCCAGGTCCTTGAGCCTGTCGCAGAGAATGACCGTAGCCTTGGTTCCGGCCCGGCGGTAGGTTTCGCCAATGAGCCTGGCAATGGTTTTCTTGGTCAGAAGCTGGTTGGTCAGTTCAAAGGGGACGTTTTCAGGCAGGATCTGACTGACCAGTATCCTGCCCGGGGTGGTATTCACCATCTGCCCGTCAATTCTGACCTTTATTCTGGCGTGCATTTCCACACATCCGGCGTCATAGGCGGCAATCACCTCTCCCGGATCTGCAAAGATCTTGCCCTCCCCTTTTTCAAAAGACCTTTCCACGGTCATGTAGTAAAGCCCCAGCACAATATCCTGAGAAGGCAGAATAATTGGCTCTCCATTGGCAGGAGACAGAATATTGTTGGTGGACATGATCAGAACCCGGCACTCGATCTGGGCCTCAATGGACAAAGGCACGTGCACAGCCATCTGATCCCCGTCAAAGTCAGCATTAAAGGCTGAGCAGACCAGAGGATGCAGCCTGATGGCCTTGCCTTCCACCAGTACCGGCTCAAAGGCCTGCATGCCCAGTCTGTGCAGGGTGGGGGCCCGGTTGAGCAGGATGGGATATTCCTTGACCACTTCATCCAGGATATCCCAAACCACCACATCCCAGCGCTCCACCATTTTTTTGGCGCTTTTGATGGTGCTGGCATGACCTTTTTCTTCAAGCTTGGAGTAAAGAAAGGGCTTAAACAGCTCCAGGGCCATTTTCTTGGGCAGCCCGCATTGATGGAGCCTCAGGTTGGGCCCCACTACAATCACTGACCTGCCGGAATAATCGACCCGCTTCCCCAGCAGGTTCTGCCGGAATCTGCCCTGCTTGCCCTTGATCATGTCGGACAGAGACTTGAGGGGTCTGCCGTTGGTCCCGGTTATGGCTCTGCCCCTGCGTCCGTTATCAAACAGGGCGTCCACTGCCTCCTGAAGCATGCGCTTCTCGTTGCGGATGATGATGTCCGGGGCCCCAAGCTCCAAAAGCCTTTTCAGCCGGTTGTTTCTGTTGATCACCCTCCTGTACAGGTCATTTAAGTCGGATGTGGCAAACCTGCCCCCGGCCAGAGGCACAAGCGGCCTCAATTCCGGCAGGATACCCGTAATGGTCCACATAAGCACACCTT
>CAZHCY010000251.1:0-3900 GCA_964531185.1 uncultured Desulfovibrionales bacterium
TTTATGTTCAAAGCAAACCTGAGTCTGTATCATTTACAAACAGGTAATACACCCTGATTTTTAGGGATTGAAGCTGAGGGAGATGGGAGCGGTTCAGCCCTTTTTAAGGAAAGCAGGGCACCCCAGCGCCTGTTTTCCGGTTGATGTAAACAAAAGACTTAAAAAAACAAGCGCTGGGAGAGCCAGTCCCCTGTCGGGCTGTATGCCTCGGGGCAGGAAGCCGGGCCTCATGCAAATGGCTGAACCGGTACAGTTCCGGTTCTTTTATTCTGTAAACCAGGTTTAAGGGTTAAAGATCATCCCTTTTTGTTCAGGTAAGGATTGAATATGGGTGTAACAGTGGAGGCCTTTTTATATCCGGTAAAGCGGATGTTTTCGGTTTTTACCCTTTTCAGTTCCTGACTCAGAACTTCATGCAGGTTGCGGGCTGATTCTGTTATTCTGGTCTGCATTCTCTGCAGCTTTTTAAGTTTTTCCAGAAACTCGTCCCTGTTGTCCATTGTGGCGGAATTAAAAACAGAATTCATCAGTTTTCCTCTTTCCTGAGCCAGGGCTTCTGCCTGCTGAATATCCTGACTTTCAAGGCATTCCAGTTCTCTTATGCCCAGATCATGGGCTATATCAAGGTGATTATAGCAGTTTTCCATATTGTTGTTCCTCAATGATGTTCCGGAGATTGGATTGCCTGAAGCAGTGCCGGGACTGCATTGCGCCCCTTGAAAACCATCCTGCCCGGGTTCGATTCGTGGCAGGTTTGACTCAGCTCACTGCTTAACATTTTTCAATTGATCCCTGATGCCGGCCACGATTTTTTTCCAGCTGTCCACCAGGGGTAGAAATTCGTATTCAATAAGATCGGACAGAAGAACCCAGTCTTCGTTTTCCTGAACTTCTATCATTTCGCTTAGCAGTTCGGAAAGTCGTTTCACTGCCTTTTCCATGTCCGGATTTCTGGTCAGCCTGAATTCATCGCGCAGCAGGCTGATCATACCCATGAAATCCCGGGTTACTTCCAGAAGATCCTGATACATGTCCAGGGCTTCAGCATCATCGGCCTGGCGGAAGTATTCAGCCACCTGGATCCCGCCCTTGGACATGAGGGTTATGACCTTGTAAAGTTCTCTGGTGATGTTCACGGCCATGTCTTTGGTGTCCATGGTCTTGATTTCCACCTTGTTTATGTCATTGGTTTCCATGTCTTCGGCCTGGTGGGGATAGATTTCAGAAAAAGCTTCTTCGTCAACCAGCACATCAGTAACAATTCTCTGGTTCATTTCCCTGTCTGCCATGACATTGGTCAGAAGATCTTCCAGATTGGCAAAGTTGTTGACGCTCAAATTACTATTTTTCCCGTCTATTACGATCATTATCGACCTCCTGTGATGAGTTTTTTATTTTCAAGGGGAAATTTATTTAGCCTGTAAAGGAATTGACTTTTGTTATTCAAATAGCATGCCAGGGAGCAGGAGAAGGATAAACGAGGTAAAAGCTGCAGAGGGAAAGCAGGGTTAAATTAAAAGATTTGTAACAGTTCAGCCCTTTTTAAGGAAAGCATGGCACCCCAGCGCCTGTTTTTTATTAGTGTAAACACAGAGTTGGAAAAACAAGCCCTGAAAGAGCCAGTCCTCCTGCCACGTTCAAATGGCTGAACTGTTGCCTGGGGGCAAGTTTCATCTCTGCCATTATTGGCAGGGCTTATCCAGGTTTGCACAGAGGCGGTCACTTTGCAGAAAGGCGGCTATGGCGGTCAATAGTTTTTGATAGCTCTGGCAAAGTTCTATGACCTGGTCCAGATTCCGGGAAACCGACTGGCTCTGATAAGTCCAGAGCAGGCCCAGGACAGGCATCCAGGGACTGCTGGAAAGCTGACTGCTCAACCTTTGCCAGGTGGAAATGAATTTGTTTTTCACAGGCGGTGCAGCGGTTTTTTTGAGTGCTCTGCCCTGGGCAACAGCCAGGTTGAGCACAGGCAGAACAGTCTGCAGATGCTGAACAATTTTTTGACAATAGGCCTGGTCAGGCTTTTTCAGATGATCCGGACTTTCAATGGGCAGATTGTCCAGAAACAGACTGTAGTAATATTTCTGGACAGCCATCCACCTGGAATAATTGTGTTCTGCAGCCTGATTCAACGGGCTCAGGGTGTAGAATCCCCGGTGAAAGCCTGTTTTATGCATCCTGGCTTGTCTGGTCTGGATACCTGGCCAAATTCCGCAGGTGAGAAAGTTTTTCAGGGCCTGGAAAACAGTTTCAGGGGTAATGGACCATCGACAGGCAAATTCACGGGTGCATTCATGGGAAAAGGAGCAGGGATGACAATCCATCCCGGGTTCCAGGCAGAGGCAATTATCCAGGTAAGGTCCTGTATCCCAGGGCTGGGCTGTGGCCAGAAAAAAAGCAGCGCACCTGACTTGCAGGGCAGAGGCCAGGTGCATGGTACCTGTGTCGTTGGTCACCAGCACCTGGCAGTGCTGGAGCACAGCTTCCAGCTCAGGCAGAGAGGTCTGGCCGGAAAGATCAATTGCAGGGCCTAAGGCCCGGGACTGGTATCTTGCAGCCAGGCCTTTCTCCTGTTCCGTGCCCAGAAGCACGGGACAGATTTTCAGTTCCTGATAAAGCAGATCTCCCAGCCGGACAAAATACTCAAGGGGCCAGCGCCGTTTATCCTGGCTTGCTCCCATTTGAAAGGCGGCAAAACCTTCCAGGGAGGAAGCCGGAGCAAAGTCAGCCAGTTTTGCGCCAATGATCTGCCAGGTCTCGGGATCAGGTTCTGTGACGGACAATCCTGATCCAGAAGGTTCAAGGTCAGCGGTTTTTAAAAAGATATCCACAATGTTGAAGGGACTTGAACCCCGGTGTCCCGAGGAAGCCTGGAGGTAGGCGGCCCAATTGCCTGAGTAGCGCCCGAAACCCATCTCATCCAGAAAAAAACCGCGAAATTCCCTGGCCTTGATTCTGGAGGCCAGGAGCCTGGCGCTGAGACTGGGAGTAAGATTGACTAAAAGGTCAAAAGACCGTGTGCTCAGCGCAGAATCCAGCCACTGACTGAAAGCGGCAACAGCATCAGGCCAGGAAGAATCCAGAAGAGCTAGAAATTTGGCCCCGGGCAGGGCGTGGATTTCATGCGCATGTTCAAGAAGTCTGGCAGCGGACAGAAAATTTTCCAGGCAGATTAGATGGTTGATAAATCCCTGATCCTTGAGCCCGGACAGAACCGGCTGACTCTGCAGAAGATCGCCGAATCTGGTCAGGTTGATGATCAGGGCATTTTTTGTGTTGCTCATGGATGTACCTGTTTTTTCAGGTGGACCGGCCACATTTTGCTTTATACCTCAGCCGCGGCCAGGAATAAAAGCCAGCCGGCAGAGGCCCAGATGCATGTTTTGAATGCAGTTAAGGGTTAACTGGTTCTGAGCTTTTGTCCGGGCCCAGACCGACCTTTAACCGGTTTATGCCCTGTTTCAGATTCAGGACTTGAGCAGGCACTGACCAAAAAAAGCCTGGCCCAGGGAAACACAGGCATCATTGGGAGGAAGACGGTGATGAACCAGAACCTGGAACCCCTTGCCCTCAAGGAGCGCCTCAAGTCTGGAACTGAGGGTCATGTTCTGCATTACGCCCCCGCTTAACCCGATGGTGTTGATGCTGGTGATTTTTCTGGCCTGCATGGCCCAATTGCAAATTCCATGCGCCAGAGCCAGATGAAATTTGCGGCTGATGATTGCCGGTCTGGTGCCTGAGGAAAAATCCTCCCAGACCTGGGCGAAAAGGTCCAGGGTATCCAGGTTGACCAGGTCTTGTCCGGACTTGAGCTGCATGGGATAAAATGAACTGGTGCCCATATCCTGAATTTTTTCCAGCCTGACAGCGCCCTGGCCTTCATAGTCAATACAGAGCACC
>CAZHCY010000252.1:0-3887 GCA_964531185.1 uncultured Desulfovibrionales bacterium
AAGAACACCACGTACAGGAATATTCAATCCAGGCAAGCGATTTCAGCAAGCGCTCCCTGGGTGTTTCATTTATTTCTTCTGAGGAAGAAGTTTTACATATCATCCAAAAGGCTGTTGGGGCTGAAAAAAGTGTATGCTGGGTTCGCAATACCGTTGATGATGCCATTCAGGCTTACTTGCTGCTGCAAGAGACAAATTGTGAAGCAGAGGAAATTATTCTTTTTCATGCCCGCTTTGTTATGGGAGATCGGCAACGTATTGAAAATACTGTCCTGGACCGGTGCGGCAAGGAATAAGGTTCAGAGAAACGGGGGGCCCGGGTACTGATGGCCACCCAGGTAGTTGAACAGGGCCTGGATGTGGATTTGGATGGCATGATCAGTGATCTGGCACCAGTTGATCTATTGATCCAAAGGGCTGGACGCCTGCATCGGCATCTGCGGGATAAACACGGCAATCCCATAGCCGGACGAGACGGGAGGGATAAACGGGAAAAACCTTTGCTTTGGGTATTTGCGCCGGAATGGGAGCAGGAACCCGCCCGTGACTGGCTGAAAAAGGCCCTTCCTGGCACAAGCTCAGTATACCCTGATACAGGCCGAATGTGGCTGACCTGTGAAATTTTACGCGAACTGAATGGAATCAACCTCCCTGCACAAGCCAGAGATCTGCTTGAAGGGGTTTACGGCCAGGAAGTCCATATTCCTGATGGATTAGAGACAACAAGCTGGGAGCATTTAAGCGATGAAATGGCAAAATCCAGCATGGCGGAGTTTAATGTCTTGGATTTATTCAAAGGATATTCTGTTGAAAGTGCCCAGGGGGAATGGAGCAAAGATCAGGATATTGGAACACGTTTGTCCGAACCCACCGCGGATGTTGTTTTACTCCGGGAAAAAGAGTCTGGAGAACTGCTTCCCTGGATAGAAGATTCATCCCGCCCATGGGCCATGAGTACAGTTACCCTTCGCCACTTCCAGGCTGAACAAATCCCCGAGGTACCTGCACATCTGGAAACTGCTTTGCAGGGATTGAGAGAAAGACACAGGTTTCTGAGATTTGTTCGTTTCTGGCTACCTGAACAGTTACCTCCTTCCAGGGTTAAATATGATCTTGTCCTGGGGGTGGTACTTCCCCGCAGAGGCGGGGAACGAAAATAAGGACAGCTTAGTACCGCAATCCTTCCTGGTTCATCCTCAAATAATTGAGGAACTTAAATAATGTTACTTAATATTTAAAAAAAATCAATTTTGATGTTGAAAACAATACTTCCCTTAGACAATATGTTGTTTGGTTTTTTATTTAACTTTGTTTCAGGAGGCTCCATGAACTTATTGGAAGATTTCTGGTTGCCATTCAGGACACGCACCAATGAAATCCGTTATCTCTCCCCTCTTCATGTTCAAGATGTTGATCTGGTGGATCTCGCACTACCCAGAGCTGATTTCCAGGGTGCTGGATGGCAGTTTCTAATCGGACTCCTTCAGACCTTTTTTCCCCCTGAAGACCTGGAGGAATGGCAGGAAAGATGGGAGAAACCCCCGGATGTCCAGGAATTGAGCCGTTTTTTCACCCTTGGCCGCGATGCCTTTAATCTTTTGGGCCAAAGGCCGCTGTTTATGCAGGACTTTGACCATCTGGATGAAGCCCGCAGTTCTTCAGTGTCATCCCTGCTTATCGAAGCCCCTGGGGGAAATACGCTCAGGTTGAATACAGATCATTTTATTAAGAGGGGGCAGGTTGAGGTTGTTTGTCCTTCGTGTGCTGCCATGGCTTTATATACCATGCAGATCAATGCCCCTTCAGGGGGCAAAGGCTACCGGGTAGGTCTGCGTGGGGGCGGACCTCTGACCACTCTTGTTCTGCCACAGGATCCTCAAGCCTCCCTGTGGCAAAAACTCTGGTTGAATGTTCTGGACCGGAGCAATTGGACTTATGATCGCCCTGCACTGAACAGCTCCGTAGTTTTCCCATGGATGGGACCCACTCGAGTCAGTGAAAAACCAGGCACTAAAACCTTCCCTGAAGACGTTCACCCCCTCCATATCTTTTGGGCCATGCCCCGCCGGTTCAGGCTGGAAGCAAAGGATTCCCCCTGCAAATGCGATATCTGTGGGCATACCTCTTCCAGAAGTATCCGGCAAATCAGGACCAAAAATTATGGTTACAATTATGAGGGACCATGGCGTCATCCGCTTACTCCTTACCGTCGCAATCCCAAACAACCAGATCAGCCTCCCATATCAATTAAAGGTCAGCAGGGGGGTATAGGATATCAGCACTGGGAAGCACTGGCTCTGGGAAACGAAGAAAAACACGGGAACATGCCGGCTTTGGTTGTACTGGATTTTGCTAACAAGGCAAAAGCACTCAGGGACTTTGGTCCGACCGCACGCCAGGCTCTTCTTTGGGCATTTGGCTATGACATGGAAAATATGAAAGCTCGCGGCTGGTACTCAACACAGATGCCTTTACTTGCAATTCCTGCAGAATGGCGTGATCTGATGCTGGACTGGGTGACTCAAATGACAGATGCAGCTCGATCAGCAGCCTGGAATGTTCGAAACAAAATAAAACATGCCTGGTTTACCCGTCCAGATGATCTCAAGGAAAAAGAATATAAAGCAAAAGCTCACTTTATTGAACTGAGGTTTTGGGAGCGTACAGAAGCGGACTTTTATGATTGTCTGTTTCAATTGTACCATTCTCTGGAACAAAACCAGGATGATTTATTTCCTGCTGAAATAGCCAGACGCTGGTACTTCAATGTTCGTGATGCTGCTTTGGGGATATTTGATGAACTGGCCTTGTCTGGGGAGGCTGAGTCTCTGGACATGAAAAGAGTAACCACTGCCAGGAACCAGCTCCTTGGCTGGCTGGTCAGGGACAAACATATGGCCCGTTTTCGCAGGCTGGCCCAAATAGATGTTCCGGAAAAAACAGAGGCAACGAGCTTTTCAGCTACAGCATAAAGGAGGAAATATGGGTAAAGATTTTTTTTATAAGTTCCTGAGGGGTGAAACTGAAAAAAAGGCTGTCCACGAATGGTGGGTGCGCCTGGCTGGTGATCCATCCCTTCAAAACAAAGATCTTAAGCCCTGGCCTAACAGCCACCGGGCTATCCTCAGAAGAGCGCATACCCCTGAGGACGCTCTGTTGTCCGATGGCTTCCGCAACCTGTGGTTTGCTTTGCCCGCTGAACAGAGAAAACCATGGGATATGCAAGCCTGGGGGTGTGTCTCTGTGGTGCTGGCTGATGTAAAAAGCGATGATCCAGAGTTGGAATTCGCCGCGTGCCTGGCAAGAGAACATAAAAGTCATGGGGAAGGTACGGGGAAGCCTTGCGTAAGCGAGCTGCGTTTTGCCCAGCTGCAGCGAAGCAACGATCTTAACGAGCTCCAGCGCCGCATGCGGCGATTGATTTCCTTGGTGGACGGAAAAATTAATATTTTGTCTCTGGCTGACGGGATTTTGCAGTGGCACCGGGAAAAAATGGGCTATTTTGAGCCCAGGCCGGAACGCCGTTTATCTGTTCGTTGGGCTAATGCCTATTTTACCGAACTGGCTAAGTATCAAAGATAATCCACAAAATAAATTTTGAAGGAGGAAATGATGAGTACTTTCATTCAGTTGCATCTGCTGACTTCCTATCCCCCAGCTAACCTTAACCGGGATGATCTTGGACGCCCCAAGACCGCACGAATGGGCGGAGTGGACCGCCTGAGGGTTTCTTCTCAAAGCCTGAAGCGGACCTGGCGTACTTCGGGTCTGTTTGAAGAGGCAGTTGCCGGATATGTAGGCACCAGGACCAAACGTTTAGGAGTAGAAGTGTTTAACTGTTTAAGTTAAAAAGAATCCGTACAAAATGTCTTAAATTAGGGTAACAC
>CAZHCY010000253.1:0-3881 GCA_964531185.1 uncultured Desulfovibrionales bacterium
GGGTGACGGGAGAGCCAGTCCCCGTGCCTCATGCAAACGGCTAAACTGTTACTATTTTGAATCTTTACATCTGTTCATACATGAGGCAATATATTTCTTTTTTTCAATGGGTCAGTTCAGGAGCGGTTATGCATAAAAATTTTTTGACCATCAGCGATCTTAAACAGGGCGAGGCTGAAAATCTCGTGGTTCGAGCCGCTGAAATGAAGCAGACCGGTTACAGATCCGGTCTGCTCAGGGATAAAACCTTTGTACTCATTTTTGAAAAGGCCTCCACCAGGACCAAGGTCTCTTTTGAGGTGGCCATAAGGCATCTGGGCGGACATTATGTTTTCATGTCTCATGCAGATTCTCAGCTTGGCAGAGACGAGCCTCTGGAGGATACGGCCAGGGTGCTGTCCCGTTATGCTGACGGGCTGATAGTCAGAACCTTTGGCCAGGAAAAACTGGAAACTCTTTCCGCATATGCTTCAGTCCCGGTGATCAACGCCTTGAGCGATGCCTTTCATCCCTGCCAGGTCATGAGCGATCTTTTGACCATTCATGAGCGCACACCTGACCTGAGCAGGCTGATCATTGCCTGGGTGGGAGACGGCAATAATATGGCCCACTCCTGGATCAATGCCGCTGTTTATTTTCCATTTCAGCTGAATATGGCTGTTCCCCGCGGATTTGAACCTGATCCGGCCGTCCTGGAGCGGGCTTTGCAGATGGGAGCAAAGATTTATATCACCCATGATCCCCAAGAGGCGGTGCAAGGGGCTTCATATGTGAATACAGATGTCTGGGCTTCCATGGGACAGGAACAGGAACAGGAGAAAAGGGCCAGGGCCTTTGCCGGTTTTACGGTTAACAGGGAACTGCTGGATCTGGCTGCTCCTGATGTCAGGGTTCTGCATTGTCTGCCTGCGCACAGGGGCCAAGAGATCAGTCAAGAAGTCCTGGAGGGAAGCTGGTCCCTGGTCTGGGATCAGGCGGAAAACAGGCTGCATATGCAGAAAGCCATTCTGGAGTGGATTGTTGATTAAGTTAAGGAGTCAGACATGACTGATATTAATAAAGTTGTCCTGGCCTATTCAGGAGGCCTGGATACTTCTGTGATACTCAAATGGATAAAAAAGACCTATTCCTGCCAGGTAATCACCTTTACGGCTGATCTTGGTCAGGAGGAAGAACTGGAAGGTCTGGAAGAAAAGGCTCTTTCCACCGGGGCTGAGAAGGCCTATATTGAGGATATGCAGGAGGAATTCGCCAGGGATTTTGTGTTTCCCATGTTCCGGGCCGCAGCGGTATATGAAGGCGGTTATCTTCTGGGCACGTCCATTGCCAGGCCGCTTATTGCCAAAAGAATGGTGGAAATCGCCAGGGAAGAGGGGGCCCAGGCCATAGCCCACGGGGCCACAGGCAAGGGTAATGATCAGGTCAGGTTTGAACTGACCGCCATGGCCCTGGAGCCCTCTTTGAAGGTCATAGCCCCGTGGAGGGAATGGGATCTCAACTCCAGGACCCAGCTTCTTGAATTTGCCAGGCAGAACCATATTCCAGTGCCGGTTACCCGGGAAAAGCCCTACAGTTCAGACCGCAACCTGCTGCATCTTTCCTTTGAAGGGGGTGAACTGGAAGACCCCTGGGCAGAACCAGGTCCAGGCAGTTATCAGCTGGCTGTCTCCCCTGAACAGGCTCCGGATGAGCCGGAAATCATCACCCTGGGTTTTGAAAAGGGCGATGCCGTGAGTCTGAACGGACATCAGTTGAGTCCTGCAGCAGTAATCAGGGAGCTGAATGTTCTGGGGGGCAGGCACGGAGTCGGGCGTCTGGATATTGTAGAAAACAGGTTTGTGGGCATGAAATCCAGAGGGGTTTATGAAACTCCCGGGGGCTATATTCTGTATAAAGCCCACAGAGACCTGGAAGGACTGTGCCTGGACAGAGAGAGCATGCACCTCAGGGACGGACTGATAGCCAGATACGCAGCCATGGTTTACAACGGCTTCTGGTTTGCGCCGGAAAGGGAAGCCCTGCAGACCCTGGTGGACAGGACCCAGGAAAGGGTGACCGGAGAAGTTCGACTTAAGCTCTATAAAGGAGGGGTATATCCTCTGGGCAGACGTTCTCCATATTCTCTGTACAATGCTGACCTGGCCACCTTTGAAGCTGATGAAGTATATGATCAGCAGGATGCAGCCGGTTTTATCAGGCTGAACGGTCTCAGGCTCATGGGGATCAGTGCCGGCAGGAGCAAACAGTAAATGGCAGCCGGGCAGAAAAGCACATCCAAGCTCTGGGGCGGAAGATTCAGCGGGCAGACATCCTCCCTGACCGAAGAGTTCACTCAGTCCCTGGATCTTGACTTTCACCTTTACAGTCAGGATATTGAAGGGTCCAAGGCCCACGCAGCCATGCTGGCCAGGCAGGGGATCCTCCATCAGGAGGAGGCCCGGGCCATAGCCCAGGGTCTGGAACAGGTGAAGCAGGAGATTGAGTCCGGCGTTTTTCCCTGGAGAAAGGAATTTGAAGATGTGCATATGAATATTGAGAAGCGGCTGACTGAGATCATCGGCCCCCTGGGGCAGAAACTGCATACCGGGAGAAGCCGCAATGATCAGGTGGCCCTGGATTTCAGGCTTTTTACAGCTGAGAGGCTCAAGGCCTGGCAGCAGGAGCTGAAAAGGCTGGTCAGGGCCCTGCTGGATCAGGCCTGCAGGCATCAGGATTCACTGCTTCCCGGGTACACTCATCTGCAGCCGGCTCAGCCGGTAAGCCTGGCTCAACATCTGCTGGCCTACTGCCAGATGTTCAAGAGAGACTTTGAAAGAATTGAAGACAGCCTGGAACGGACCAGGGTATCACCTCTGGGCGCGGCTGCCCTGGCTGGGACCACGTATCCCCTTGATCCGGAATGGGCGGCCCGGGAAGTCGGCTTTGAAAAAAGTTTTTCCAACAGCATGGATGCGGTCAGTGACAGGGATTTTGTACTGGAGGCCCTGTTTGCCGGCTCAGTGATAATGACTCATCTGAGCCGACTATGTGAAGAAATTATTATCTGGTCAAATCCTGGTTTCGGATTTATTATACTACCTGATGAATTTTCCACAGGTTCATCCATCATGCCCCAAAAAAAGAATCCGGATGTGGCAGAACTGATCAGGGGCAAGACCGGCTCGGTTTACGGGTGGCTCATGTCCCTTTTGACCACCATGAAAGGCCTGCCTCTGACCTATAACCGGGATATGCAGGAGGACAAGGAGCCTTTGATGGCAGCGGATCAGACTGTAAGCAGATCCCTGGAAATCATGGCCGGGATGATTGATGCCCTGGATTTTAATGTGCAGGCCATGCAAAGGGCTCTGCAAAAGGGCTACCTTAATGCTACTGAGCTGGCTGATTATCTGGCTTCCCGGGGCATGCCCTTCAGACAGGCCCATAGTGTGGCTGGTCAGGCGGTTTCTCTGGCTGCAGAAAAAGGCGTGGGACTGGAAGACCTGGACCTGGAAACCATGTCCCGGTTTTCTGACCTGGTGGAAGAGGATATTTTTGAGGCCCTGAATTATCAGAACTCGGTCAGAAGACGGATCACTCCCGGAGGAACAGGACCTGATTCAGTCAGGACCCAGATTGATGATCTGATGAGCTGGCTTGAATAAGGAAATATTATTAGGCGGGTCGGGGAAATGCAGCAAGCTGTTCATTTCCATCTGGAATGCCGAGTTAGCGACTGGATAAAATGGGGTGGCGGCAGCGTATAGGAGTCGAACCTAGCGAACGAGGTTAACCGTTCCAGTGGGTTTGAAGCCCAGGCGCCGCACAGGTGACGAAACGCTTGCGTTGGGGGACCTACTATCAGAAACAAGAACATAACGCAAGACAGGTTCACTGCTGTG
>CAZHCY010000254.1:0-3877 GCA_964531185.1 uncultured Desulfovibrionales bacterium
GTGGGTGACGGGGTGCCTGTCCCCTGCGCCCTTAAAAAGGGCTAAACTGTTACCATGAAACTAATTTCCCTCTCTGAATATTGCCCCGGGAGCATTACATGAAAGCAGTCCTTTATATCTGGATTATTATCACGGGGTGCCTGGTCTGGGAACATGTCCTGGCCCAGGATACAGCCCCTTCCGCACATGAAGCTTCTCCTTATGACCAGCTTAAAACCGATCTTGAGGAACTGACCAGACGTGAAGACCGGCTCCGGGACCGGCAGACAGCCAGGATCATGGAGATTGAAGACAGCATGACCAAGCTCAGAAAGGATCTGGAGCAGAGAATGACCGAACTGGAGCGGATCCTTTCCCAGGAACAGTCCATCATTAAAGAATACATTGAAATAACTAAAAGTGATATATCTTCTCTGCAGTCCAGCCTGAACAAGAAAACCCGGGACACTCAATCCCTTGCTGCTGAAATTGAAGAAGCCAAAAAACTTGTCCAGGATCTTTCAGCTTCCAGAAAGGACCTCCTGACAAACATTGAGCAGTCCCTGGAAGAGAGAAATCAGGCCATGGACCAAAGAATCGCGGTTTTGGAAGAAGCTGTAGACGAGCATCAAGCTGAAATTAAGGGGCTCAAACCCCTTAATGAAGATTTTTCAGACTCAGCTGACCAGCTGAATCAGCTGGAAAAAAAAATATCGCAGCTGTCCACCATGGTAAATCAGATTGTTGAGGAACACCGCACCAGGATAAATGAAGTTGAAAAGGAATCTGAAGCTACCCTTGCCCGTCTTGAAAAAGAGCTTGATTTTAATGAAAATGACATAAGCCGGAAAGTTTTTGATACTGAAGAGGAAGTCGGGGATCTCAAAAATAATCTTTACAATTATGGTCGTTACGCAATAATAGTTCTGGCTGTTCTTGCCCTGACAACCCTCATTGCCCTGCTGGCAGGGCTGAGAGCTGCAGGAAGAGCCCGTCTCGCCAGCCGGCAGGTGAATGAAAAAAACCTTCAGCTTGAAGAAAAATTTCAAAAACAGGCAGATTTGATTGACTCCAGGCTGATAAAAATCCTTGAAAAACAGATCCCTCTTCTTCCGGACAAAACTTTGCAAGACCAGGGGGCATCTGAACCTGCTGATCATGTCCTGGCCATTGCTCTGGGCGAGGAAATCTATAATATCATGAAACGCAGAAAGGAGCTTTCCCTGGATTCTGAAGCCTTTGAACCTGTAAAGCGATCACTTCGCAAAATGTGGAGCACCTTCAAGGACAAAGGATACGAGGTGGTGGACTTTCACGAGAAACCCTATTCCAAAGACATGGAGGCTGAGGCTGAATTTATTCTGACCCATGAGCTCCTTCCCGGGGAGCAGATTGTTTCCAGGGTCAAAAGACCTTTGATCAAATACAAAGGCAAGACCATTCAAAAAGCCCGGATTTATGTGCTTGTGGGGGAGTAACGGAAGCGCCGTCTGCAGCCGGAAAAACTTTTGGCCCCTTGCCCCGGCTGGATTTTAAGGCTTACTAATGTATAGAAACATATATTGTCCTTTCCAGAGAAAAATATCAGGCAGCTACTATACCACGCCGGCCCGTTGTATCCGGTACTGCCGGCATTTTCCATGTGAGGTCTTCAGCCGGGAACAGATAGAGGAATATATCCGGCAGGGTCATCTGGAACCAGCCATTTCAGGCTTTGAACAACGGAGATTAAAAATGTATCTTTTCAAAAAAAAGGACGGAAGCATTGTCCAGGCGCCAGAAACCTTTGACCAGCAGAACCCTGACTGGAAAGACCTCAAAGAAGTGGAGGAAATCCTGGTGGTCAGCAAGATTCTGATTCCCCAGATAAGACTGGTGTCCCGGAGCGCACCAGCGGCCAGAACCGAGCCTGCCCCAGCCCGCCGTTCCGCCAGAAAGTCCGGCAGCTGACAGGAATACCCGGGCTTTTTAAGGCTCAGAATGTTCAGAACCTGAAAGACTGTCGGGCAGCCTGGATAAATTTCTGCACTTCATCTTCCAGAGAATAGAAGAGCTTCTGCATCTCGCCCAGTTGCCTGCTGGCTCCTTTTCTTTCCATGCGGGCGGCTATTTCATGAACCGCCGGCGCAGCCACATTGGCGGCAACCCCCTTGATGGCGTGGGCCAGGTCCTTGGCTTTCTCGATATCTTCATTGTCCAGACACTTTCTCAGCATATTTACTCTTTGCGGTATATCAGCAAAAAACTGCTCCAGGATGATTTCTATGAGTTCTTCATCATCCATGAGTCTGCTCATGAGGTCCTGCCTGTCAAAGACGGGACTGGTCTGCTCAGAAAGGTCATTCTGGTTATGGTTTTGCATTCTGTCCTGATCTGAACTGCATTCTGACCCTGGCTGAAGGACTCGCTCAAGAACCAGGGCGAGTTTTTCCGGCTGGATGGGTTTGGACAGATAATCATCCATACCGGTTTCCAGGCACCTTTCCCGGTCTCCCTTCATGGCATAGGCGGTCATGGCAACAATGGGAACATCAGCATCCAGCTCAGGCAGGGTGCTGCTGCGAATTAATCTGGTGGCCTCAAATCCGTCCATCACCGGCATCTGACAATCCATGAGCACCACATCAAACTGCTCAGTCCTGAGCATGTCAATGCCTTGCTGACCATTACAGGCTACTTTAACACGGTCATAACCCATCTTCATAAGCATGGACCTGGCCACTGACTGGTTGATGGAGTTGTCCTCCACCAAAAGTATTTTTTTGTCCTTTAAGGGCTGGCTGGTTTTTGCCTGAGAAAGCGGGGCAGCCAGCTCCTTTTCATAGGATTCTGTCAAATTGCTTGCTTCCCCCCTGCAGAACCTGGCTGTAAACCAGAATGTTGATCCCTGATTCAGGGTGCTTTTCACCCCAATATTGCCCTGCATCAGCTGAACAAGCTCCTTGGAAATGGCCAGCCCCAGGCCTGTTCCGCCAAACCTTCTTCTGGAATGAGCTTCCACCTGAGTAAATGGAGTAAACAACCGCTTCAGGCTTTCCGAAGGAATGCCTATGCCTGTATCAGTGATGGTAAAACAGAGAATGACTGAATTTGCCCTGTCCTCTTCCAGAGATACCCTGAGCATCACTTGTCCCTGGCTGGTGAACTTCAAACCATTGCTCAAAAGGTTGACCAGGATCTGGCGCAGGCGGACAGGGTCGCCCTGAATTATTTCCGGAACTGCAGAATCTATCACATAGCTGAAATCCAGTGATTTTTCCCTGGCTTTGAAAGCCAGCAGATGAAATACATCCTGCAAAAGCGTGTCAAGTTTGAAGTATTCCAGCTCCAGATTCAACTTTCTGGCTTCAATTTTGGAAAAGTCCAGAATATCATTGATGATTTCCAGAAGGTTCTCTGCGCTTCTGTGGATTATCCGGGCATATTTGAGCTGTTCCTCACTCAGGCTGGTATCCAGCAGAAGAGAAGTCATGCCCATGACCCCATTCATGGGAGTACGGATCTCATGACTCATATTGGCCAGAAAATAGCTTTTAGCCAGAGCAGCGTCTTCAGCCTGCTGCCTGGCCATGGCCAGGGCTTCTTCCCTTTCTTTTCTGTTGCCGGCATTGACCAGCAGATCAGCCAGCAGAGAAAACAGGTCTATCTCCGGATTCATCCATTTCTTTATCCGTCCCACAGTGGCAAAGGCAACAAAACCGTAACAGCCATAGAAATCCTTAAGAGGCAGAGAAATATAGGATTTTATATTCAGCTGTTCAAGAAAAGACCTCTCTTTGCTGCTCTCTTCAAGATCTGCCACGTCAGTGACAATGAAGGGCTCCCCCTGCCGATGACTGGCCAGCTCCCGGGGCAGCTCCTGCCTGCAGGTTATGCCGGCCTCACCCACACCCGGCCT
>CAZHCY010000255.1:0-3858 GCA_964531185.1 uncultured Desulfovibrionales bacterium
GAAAATCTGAGCATTGAAAAGGTCATTGTTCTGCTGCATGAAAGCGGGCTGGATTCCATCCCCGGCGGCGGCGCCGAGATCCTGGCGGACAGGGTGCGCGGCAAACTTTCCCCGCGCAAGTGTACAAGCGCCCAGTGGCTGGAAGTGATGCGCCAGGCCCATAATCTGGGGCTGAAAACCACAGCCACCATGATGTTCGGCCACGTGGAAACCTTCAGGGAACGTCTGGAGCACCTGCAAAAAATCCGGGACCTTCAGGATGAAACCAGAGGCTTTACCGCCTTTATCCCCTGGACCTTCCAGCCAGGCAATACCCTGGTGAAAGCTGTGGAGGCATCTTCTGTGGAATATCTGAAGTTTCTGGCCCTTTGCCGCATCTATCTGGACAATATTCCCAACATCCAGGCCTCCTGGGTGACCCAGGGAGCCAGAGTGGGACAGATGGCCCTGCTCTGGGGAGCCAATGACTTCGGCTCCACCATGATTGAGGAAAATGTAGTGGCTGCTGCTGGTGTGAGCTTTAAGATGCCTGAGCATAGATTGAGAAAATTTATCCGCGGAGCAGGCTTTGAACCCAGAAAAAGAAAAATGGATTATACTTTGCTGGAATGAAAAGGGTCAGGGGTTAAAGGTTCCTGGTTCAGCGTTCAGGGTTAAAAAAAAAGAGAGAAGATGGAAGAGATTTATCCACGAATCTGCACGAATCTGCACGAATAAGAATGAAGAGGAGAATTTACCGGCTGCTTATCGCAGCCGGTAAAGATTCATCCGCTGGCGCGGAGGCAGGATCCCTGAAATATTTGAAGGCAAAAGTTTACATTTCGCGTCAAACGCAATTTGTAAACTTCATGGCCTTGACGCTCTTCATGGTTAATTTTCTTCCGGGTTTGAGACAATTCAGCCACCTTAAAGCAGGAAACCAACAGGGATTTACCGGCCTCAAACCAGGGATAAAGAGCTAAAAACCGACCACAGAAAAGGAGATATCATGATCACCGTAATCAAACAATGTGCTGACTGTCCATTCTGCAACACCTGCCCTGACGGATCCAGGCAGTGCAACATCTCCACTCCAGCCAAAAGGGACATCCCAGAGGACCAGCAGGGACTGCCTTCCTTCTGCCCCCTGAAACGCGAACAGGTTATTGTCCGCGGCTTCGGGCAGCAGAACTGAGTCCGGAGAGACTGCTTAAAACCTGTACCTCAGGCCAAGTTCACCCCTGAAACCCCGGCCATGTATCATACTGTAGGTGCCTGGAGTCAGATATCTTTTGTCTGTAATATTGCGCAGGCTCAGGGAAAGATCCAGATTTTCAGCCAGGAAATCATCCAGACAGGCTCCGGCATGAAAAAGCCATACCCCTGAAGCCTTTTCAGCATCCCCGTCAGCAGTGAATTTCTTTTCCCTGGATGAAAAGTATTCAGCCTCAGTAAAAACAGAAAGACCGTCAGTCACCTGCCAGTCAGCACCCAGATCCAGCATCACCCTGGGACCCAGGTCAAAAGGGAGCTGCATGGTTCCATAAACATCCACTATTTCTTCATCAGAAGTGAACGAATGTTTGACATACCTGTATTTCTCGTCAGAACCTTTATTATCCAGCAGGGTCAAACCGGCCTTGAAATCAAACCTCGGCCAGGGGCTCAGCAGGGTCTTTATTTCCAGTCCGTAGATTTCCTGGGTGTTGGGATATGATAAACCATAGTATTCATCAGGATTGGCCCTGGCCTTACTGGCAGCCAGAAGGTTTTCATTCCTGTGGTGAGATAGTTTGTTATAAAACAGAGTACCTGTGAAATCCAGGCTGCTCTTGGGCTGCCAGTTGGCCTGCAGGGAAACATTTTCCGACTCTTCCATTTCCGGCTGGTCTTTATTCAAAAACTGCCTGGCAAAAGGAGTCCTATAGGCAGTACCGTACAGAAACTTCAGACCCCATCTGTCCGAAGGGGACCAGACCAGGGAGGTGTTATAGCTCAGGCTGTTCCTGTATTCCTGATGAATGTCGTGACGAAGCCCGAGCATAAGATCGAAACTGCCCAGCTTATGGCTGTACTGCATGAACGGAGACCAGACCTGGTTCTCAAAATCTCTGGTGCTTAGCTTTGGCAGAAATGAATTATTGTCCTCCACCAGAAACCCTGGATAATAATTATCCCACAATGGAGCATTCTTGATCTTATTATGCCTGTAGGACAGCCCTGCAGTCAGAAGACCCCGCCCCTTAAACATGGACCTGTCCACAAGTGCTTCTGCATAAAATGATTCGTCAGCCTGTTTATTGGTGAGATCAATGATCTCATATTCAGGCTCCATCCGACTGTAATGTCCTGAAATTCTGATTCTGGTCTTGAGATCCAGGTCATGGTTGGCATCCAGCTTGACATACCCTTGAGGCAGAGTCCTGACCTCCTCCCATCTGATATCAGGCTGATCCAGGGAAAATATGCTGGGCAGGTAACTGTGACTGTACCTTCCGGAAAGAGTGATCTTTTTGCCCAGATTCAACTTTGTATAGGCGTCAATATATGTTGCGTCACCAGGCTGTTTGCTCCCCATGCGCTCGTCAGCAGGAACCGGCCTGGAGCCGTCATAATCAAAAAATGAAAGCACATTGGCCCGGTGTCTAATATCCTCTGCTCTTCTCATGCTCACGGACAGAAATCCGTCCCAGATCCCGAAATCTTGCCCCAGATTAAGATAAGCCCGCCTTTGCAGACCAGGCTCGCCGTAAAGCACCCCTGTCTCTGCTCCCTGAAAATCCCGTCCGCTCAAAGGAACCACATTAACCACCCCGGCAAAGGCGTCAGGCCCCCAGAGAACTGACGAAGGGCCGCGGATGATCTCCACCTGCTTCACCGGAGCCAGGGAAAGTTCATGGTCAATGGGATGCAGAGACTTGGAAAGTCCTGATCCCAGAGGAACAGTATCATACAGAAACATAACCGAATCTGCCATGCCCCGCAGATAGGGCTTGTGCCCCCATTCCTTGCGGGCCATGTGAAAACCCGGCACATCCCTGAGAATCCGGCTCACGGTTTCCCGGCCTTTGCGCAGAAAGTCCTCCCGCCTGATGACCGTGGCCACTGCAGGGGCCCTGGCCGGAGTCTCCTCCCGCCTGGAGGCAATGGTCAGAAGCTCAATGTCCTCACCCACAAACATGAGCATGGTGCCGTCGTCAGTGGATGAGGCATAAGCAACAGCAGCCTGCAAAATCAGGGCGATGATGGCAGTGATAAAATATTTTGGCATGGTTTATATGCGTTCACAGTTCTGCGTTTCCCGTTCAGCGTTCCCCGTTCAGCGTTGGAAGAGGAAGGTTCGGCGTTATGCGTTTCCCGTTCAAGGTTAAAGAAGGAAAAAGGTGCCTGGTTAGGTGTTTGAAAATTATTTTTCAAAATTCAGCAGATATCTGATAAAACCCCTTATAGTTGCTCTGGT
Source organism: uncultured Desulfovibrionales bacterium (assembly GCA_964531185.1). Lineage (GTDB taxonomy): Bacteria > Desulfobacterota > Desulfovibrionia > Desulfovibrionales > Desulfonatronovibrionaceae > CAZHCY01. The sequence goes on from CAZHCY010000255.1 coordinate 3,440, forward strand.
TCTTCCGGAATAATCATAGGCTTTTTTAAATTCTTCCTGTGATATATAATTCTGATCCAAAGCCACATACAACTGACTTTGCACTTCTGTACAAGAACGCTTGGCATAACGTAAAAAACGAATAAATTCCTTATTAGATTCAGAGTCAAATCCTTCAGCAATATTATGCATTGAGGAGCCGGCTGCATCCCTGATCTGATTCCGAAGACCAAAATCTTTTGCAAAGCCTGCATTCATAGTCAACGCATAAACGATCATAGTTAATTCCCTGGCCAATTGCCAGGCCTCGATATCTTCAAATCTTCCAATCTTCATATCACATTCTTATTATACCCCTTTCCAACCCTGAACAGGAAACTTTCTTTTTCCTAAACTGAGCGATTCAAAATTTCATAGTGCATTAATGATAATTTTTTGGC
>CAZHCY010000256.1:0-3828 GCA_964531185.1 uncultured Desulfovibrionales bacterium
ATCGCAGCCGGTAAAAGGTGCATCCGCGAACGCGGAAGGACCGGATAAATAATTAAGAATAAAGAACGTTTTTTGGATAACCGGTATATTAACCCTGAACGGGGAACGGGGAACCCTGAACGGGGAACGGGGAACGGGGAACGGTGAACGGTGAACGCGGTACACGGAACGCACAATACAAACCAACAGATTTTCCGGAGAGAAACATGAAATACACAGGCAAAGCCCATAAGGTAGGGGATCATATTGATACTGACGCAATTATTCCGGCCACTTATCTGGTAACCACTGATCCGGCTGAACTGGGCAAAAAATGTTTTGAAGGTCTGGAACAGGGATGGGTCAACAGGGTGAGCCAGGGAGATATTCTGGTGGGGGGCAAAAACTTTGGCTGCGGCTCTTCCCGGGAGCATGCTCCCATAGCCATTCTTGGCGCCGGCATACCTGTGGTCATTGCCCACAGTTTTGCCCGGATATTCTACCGCAACGGCTTTAACATGGGCCTGGTTCTGCTGGAAATCGGCCATGAGGTGGAAAAAATCTCTGACGGGCATGAGCTGGAAGTGGATGCCAAGGCCGGCAAGATAAACAATCTAACCACGGGTCATGTAATTACCAGTCTTCCAGTGCCGGAGTTCATGGCTGAAATCCTGGCCAGGGGCGGACTGGTGAATTATGTCCGGGAAAGGGTTGCCCAGGGTGCGTGATCTGGATTTATTAACCTGAATATTTGCTGCAGGCAGGAATAAATTATGAACATGAAAATTTGCATTCTCGCAGGAGACGGAATCGGAACAGAGATCACCCAGCAGGCGGAAAAGGCTCTCAGTGCTGTCTGCCAGGTTTTTGATCATGATATGGAAGTCAGTTACGGCCTGATCGGCGGGGAAGCCATTGACGAGACAGGCGGCCCTTTGCCCGAGGAAACCATAGATATCTGCAGTCTTTCCGAAGCTGTGCTTCTGGGAGCTGTGGGCGGCCCCAAATGGGACAATATTGACAAGTCCATCCGCCCGGAAAAGGGGCTTCTGGGCATCAGAAAGGCCCTGGATCTGTTTGCCAACTTAAGGCCTGCTGTGCTTTTCCCAGAGCTTAAAAGCGCTTCATTGCTAAGGCCGGATATTGTGGACAAGGGTATCGATCTGCTGGTGGTCAGAGAGTTGACCAGCGGAGTGTATTTCGGGGAGCCCCGGGGAGAAGAGCTCAGGGACGGCCGGAGGGTGGCCCTGAACACCATGATCTATTCAGAAGAGGAAATCCGCAGGGTGGCCAGGGTGGCTTTTGAAGCAGCCAGGAAAAGAAATTTCAGGGTCTGCTCCGTGGACAAGGCCAATGTCCTGGATGTGTCTCAGCTGTGGAGAGAAGTGGTTATTGAGACAGCCCGGGAATATCCTGATGTGGAACTGACCCATCTTTATGTGGACAATGCCGCCATGCAGCTGGTTAGGGATCCTTCCCAGTTTGACGTAATAGTCACCTCCAATCTGTTCGGGGATATTCTTTCGGATGAGGCAGCAGTGATCACCGGTTCCCTTGGAATGCTCCCTTCCGCCTCCATGGGTGATAAAAAACCGTCCCTTTACGAACCTATTCACGGATCAGCTCCGGACATTGCCGGTCAGGACGCAGCCAACCCCCTGGCCACGATTCTTTCCGTGGCCATGATGCTCAGACATTCATTCAATCTGGAAAAGGAAGCCCGGACAGTGGAAGAAGCAGTACAGAAAGTACTGGCCAGGGGCTTTCGTACGGGAGATATCATGTCTGCGGGCATGAATCAGGTGGGCTGCCGGCAAATGGGCGATCTGGTGGAAGAAGAGCTCTTGAAGAGCAGCGGATGAAATTCTGTATTGTCCGCCATAAGCGGACAATACAGAATTTTCTGAATTCGAGCAGATTCGAGCAGATTCGTGGATAACTTTCTTCTATCTTACTTCCGGGAGCATTACGCGTTTCTGAAAACCAGATAGGGGACAGTCCCGAAGCCAGGGACAGTCCCCGTGCCAAGACATAATAAACCGCTTTATCCCAAAAAAAGCTGTGACAAACATATCAATTTTTTCGGTTGTCAGAATCGCGTAATTGAGTTTGCCTTTTACTTTTTTCCGCGAAAGCGGGAGAAGCTTTTATTGTTCGCGATAAGCGGACAATAAAATTCCCTTCTTAATTCGTGCAGATTCGAGCAGATTCGTGGATAACTTTCTTCTATCTTATCTCTTTTCTCTGACTTCTTCCCTATGCGCCTGGGCCGGCAACAGCCTCCCTGATTCTGCAGACTCCGCAGACATCCTCTGAGGTGGGGTAGCCGCAGATGAGGCAGGGGCTGACAGGACTGCCTTTTTCCCGGTCCAGCAGGGCAAAGCCCTGTCTTCCCCTTTGCAGAAAGCCTTCATAAAAATCCAGCTTGCGCCCTGGCTGTTTGTCTTCCAGCTCATCCAGCAGAGTCTTGTAAAAAGTGAAACTGGCTCCCTTGCTGTAAGGACAGGGAACAGAACTGTATTCAATACCGGACAGAAAACAGTAACCGGCTGTTTCAAATTCACTCAGTCGATAAAGGGGTTTGACCTTGCGCACAAATCCATTTTCCGCAGGCAGGACTGGTCCTTGATCACCCAGATAGGCTGCGTCCCATCTGAGGATGTTGGAGACCAGCCTGGCTGCTTCATCATCCAGATTGTGCCCTGTGGCCAGAACATCAAAATTGTTGTCCATGGCGAATTTATTGAAATAGTATCTTTTTATCTTGCCGCAGACCGAACAGACAGGCCTTCTGATTTTTTGTCTGACTTCAGGAATGGGCAGGCCAAGCAGGGCTGTTTCCAGGATATGCACCTGGATGTCATATGTTTTACAGAATTGTTCCACAAACTGCCTGGCTGAGGCAGATGAATCAGGAATGGCCAGGTCCATGTGCAGCCCCTGGATATCATAGCCCAGTCTTTTCAGCTGCAGGGCCAGGGCCAGGGAGTCCTTGCCGCCGCTCAGGGCCACCAGGATTCTGTCTTCATGGGAAAACATGTTTTTGCTTTTGACCGCTTTGCTCACCTGTCTCTCAAAGTACAGCTCAAAACAGCTTTCACAGAATCCGGCATTGTGGGCCGGCAGGGCTATACAGGCTCTTTGTCTGCATCTGGTGCATTTCATGATCAGCCCCTTGAAACAACTTTTCTGACGATTAAATTATCCTCAGGGTTCAGCCTGGAGTCCGGGGTGAGCAGGCGGTTGTCCCTGATGACCAGGGCCTGGAATGGTTTGAGCCCCAGTCTGTTCAGCAGGCCCATGGCCGAGGAAACCCTGTTGATTTCCATGATCCTGTTTTCAGGTTCCAGAGTGATTTGCATGGACTTTACCCAGTGTTTGAGGTATAAAACATTTGATTTTCCGATGCAGCTGCCATTTTCGCTGATCAGCCATTCAAGGAGATATTTCTATGACCAAAAAAATTCTGGTTGTTGATGATGAGCTTCACATAAGGATGCTTTACCAGGAAGAATTCAAAAGCCTGGGCTATGAAGTAGTTACCTCGGACGGAAGCGAGGCCGTTCTTCCTGTTCTGGAAAAGGAAGAACCTGACCTGGTAATTCTGGACATCAAGCTGGGACACGATAAGTCAGGTCTGGATCTTTTACAGGAGATCAGATCCAAAGACCAGAACATACCAGTGGTGTTGTGCACCGCTTATGACAGCTTTCAGCATGATCTAAAATCCATTGCTGCGGACCATTATGTGGTCAAATCCGTGGATTTGACCGAGCTGGTGGACAAAGTGGAAAAACTTCTGAAATAGTCTGTCCCGACCTTTGCAGTGGGAGCATTACGCGTTTTTTG
>CAZHCY010000257.1:0-3818 GCA_964531185.1 uncultured Desulfovibrionales bacterium
ATGCCATCATTGCTTCCATGGCCATTACAGAAGAACGGAAAAAGAAGGTGGCTTTCACAGACAAATATTACATGACTCCGGCCCGGTTCATCGCTGAAAAAGGGTCTGATTATGAAATATCTCCAGAGGGACTGGAGGGAAAAACCATAGGAGTGCAGAGGGCTACCACGCATGAGAATTTCTTAATGGACAATTTTGGAGATTTTGTGACCATTAAGTCTTATCCCACCCAGGAAGAGGCCAATATGGATCTGCGGTCTGACCGGGTGGACCTGGTCATAGCCGATTCCATCGTGCTTCTGGAGGGATTCCTGAACACTGAAGCCGGTCAGGATTATGAGTTTGTGGGCCCGGGATACACAGATGAACAGTGGTACGGGGAAGGCATTGGCATAGCTGTCAGGAAAGAAGACAAGGATCTTGCAGCCCTGTTTAACCAGGCCATCAGGAAAATCAGGGAAAACGGAGTTTATAAGTCCATAAATGACAAGTACTTTGATTTTGATGTCTATGGTGATTAGGAACATCCCCGGTGTTTGATCTGCACGGATATGGCCCCCTTCTGCTTCAGGGGGCCAAGCTTACAATTGCTGTGGGGCTTGGGGCCATGGTTATGGCCATGGTTATGGGGCTTGCCGCTGCTTTTTGCAAGCTGTCCGGTATAGGTGCCCTGAAGGCTCTGGCCGGCATTTATACCACGGTTATCCGGGGCATTCCAGAACTTGTGCTGATTCTTCTGGTTTACTACGGAGCTCCCACCCTTATTCAGGATATTCTGGGATATCTGGGCCGGGATGTGTATATCAATGTTAATCCTTTCATGGCCGGAACCCTGACCATTGGTTTTATTTACGGCGCTTTTACCACTGAGGTTTTCCGGGGAGCTTTTGTATCCGTGCCCAGAGGACAGATTGAAGCTGCTGGAGCTTATGGAATGGGCAGGATGCTTACTTTCAGGAGGATCATTCTTCCACAGATGTGGAGGTTCGCCATTCCAGGACTGGGTAATGTGTGGATGGTCCTGATCAAGGCCACGGCTCTTATTTCAGTGATTCAGCTGCCGGAACTGATGCGCAATTCCGACATTGCCGCCAGGAGCACTGGAAAACCCTTTACCTTTTATTTTGCAGCCTCGATTATTTATCTGGGCATTACCATTCTGTCCATCACCCTGCAGCAGTGGGCTGAAAAAAGAGCCAGCCGTGGCGTAAAAAGGGCCTGATATATGGATACGGCCATAATTATTGACAGTCTGCCGGCCCTTATGAAGGGTACCTGGGTCACCCTGCAGATAACCGCCATCAGCCTGCTCATTGGTTTTTTTCTGGCCCTGCCCCTTTCAGCGCTTCGGGTTTCCAGGAATCCATTCCTCAGCTGGCCGGTCTACCTGTTTAATTTCTATTTTCGGGGCACCCCGCTTCTGGTCCAGATTTTTCTTATTTATTACGGCAGCGGGCAGTTTCAGGAATTTCTTGAGCAGTGGGGACTGTGGCATTTTTTTAAAGATGCCTGGTTCTGTGCTGTGCTGGCTTTGACTTTAAATACCACTGCCTATACCGGGGAGATATTCCGCGGCGGTATTCAGGGGGTCAATCATGGAGAGATAGAGGCGGCCAGGGCCTGCGGCATGTCAGGTGTCCTGCTTTACAGGAGGATAATTATGCCGGCCGCCCTGAGAATCGCCTGGCCGGCCTATACCAATGAGGTGGTGTTTCTGCTTCAGGCTTCATCTCTGGTATCAGTGATAACCCTTATGGATATCACTGGAGTGGCCAGGGTTATTGCGGCCAGGTCCTTTGCCTTTTACGAACTGTTCATCACTGCCGCCCTGATTTATCTGGTGCTGGTTTACGGGGTGATTTATGTTTTCAGATACATTGAAAAGCGCCTGACCCTGCATATGCGCCGAAGCAGCTTGAGCTGCTGAGCCTGCCAGATTGGTTTTTTCTGCCCCCTGCCTGAATAGTCCAGACATGCATTATCCTGGATTTAGTCCAGGCTGGCAACTTTTCTGCGGTCTTTCAGGGAGGCGAAAACAAGCTTTATGTCGTCCCTGGCAGCCTCAAATCTCTCCAGTTCCCGGCCTTTCAGTTCTCTGCCCGGCGGAGTATCCACAGTAGAGGGATTGACATGTCTGCCTCTGTGATGAACTTCATAATGCAGATGAGGTCCTGTGGATCTACCTGTGGAGCCGATATAACCGATGATTTCCCCCTGTTTGACCCTGACTCCGCTTTTGATTCCGGCAGCGTATCTGCTTAGATGAGCGTATGCGGTGTGAAATTCATTGGGATGGCGAATACGGATATAGTTACCATAGGCTCCGTATCTTTTAACAGTTTCCACCACCCCGTCTCCGGCAGCCATGATGGGGGTGCCGGTGGGGGCAGCAAAATCCAGTCCCTTATGCATTTTATTGTAGCCCAGAATGGGATGGAGACGATTGCCATAGCCTGAGCTGAGCCTGGCCCCGTCCACCGGGGTGAGCATCAGGGTTTTGCGGACCGACTTTCCGTTTTCATCAAAAAAATCCACTTCACCATCTGAGGTTTCATATCTGTAAATGGGCAGGCTGCGGCCCCTGGTATTCAGGGTGGCATAAAGAACAGCACCGCCCCGGACAAAATTGCCGTTCTGGTCCAGCTTTTCCTCATACATAATCTCGAAAAAATCTCCCTGGCGTATGTCACGCTGAAAATCAACATCAAAGGAAAAGGCCCGGATCATCTGCATAAGCACCTGAACTGGAATTCCGGCTTTAATGGCTGCATTGTACAGGCTGGTAGTAATGGCTGCTTCAGCTCTGGCCGGCTTGGTAGCCAGGCTGCGGGTAATCTCTTTGGCGGCGAATCCCTGTTCTGGACAGGGAATTACCTGGATTTCTCTGGTTATGTCCAGCTTGAGGTTCATTTCTTTAAACTCAGGCTGGGCTGAGGAAGCCTTTTCAAAGGACAGGATCAGCTCATGCCCCTGACGGATTTTTCTGGGGTTGAACACATCCTGCATGGAAGTAATGATTTCATGGGCCTGTGTTCTGTCCAGTCCTTTGCTGGTCAAAACATCCATGAGGGTATCGCCTGAAGAGATAGTAACCCGGCTTTCAGTGATTTCAGGCTTGTTTGTTTTGTCTGAGGATTCAATTGATTCAGGATCAATTGCTGAATGCCCGGCAAGGGCAGTTTCTTCTGCTGGGGCAGATTTTTTTTGAGGTTCTGACGTGTCAGAATTCCCTGAAGAGGCTCTGGTGGAATCCACCCCCTGGATTCTTGCCTGGTGAAAATCAAATCCCATGAGAAAAGCCCCGGCCAGCAGGATTATCACTGCAGCCGAGATCCAGAAAGGCTTTTTGCTGCGTTTTCTTTTGAAGGAAATCCGCGAATACTTTCTGTATGAAGGAATATACTGCTGCATAACAAAGCCTGGATGTTTTTTGCAACAGTTAAGCCCTTTGCATGTGGCACTGGAACTGGCTCTCCCAGAGCTTGTTTTTCCAGGTCTTTGTTTACATCAACCAGAAAACAGGCGCCGGGGTGCCTTGCTTTCCTTAAAAAGGGCTGAACTGCTGCTGTTTTTTTTTATTTAAAAAAGTTGATCATGGCCTGAGTGGGCAGCCTACATAAAACTTTTTGTATTATCAAGTCCAAGTCATTCATATTGCAGGAAAAATGCCAAGCAGGTCAAACAGGTATGGTTAAGGGTTTGAAAAGATTAGGTTTTCATGTCCGGGCCTAAGATCCTGGCATGGATGGGCATGCGCCTTGGAGTAACCATTCAGGGGACGCGGAAACCGGCATGGGGACAGTCCCGGCAAGCCACTT
>CAZHCY010000258.1:0-3815 GCA_964531185.1 uncultured Desulfovibrionales bacterium
GGTGACCGGGTTTGACATTCTTTTTTTCTGGGTGGCCAGAATGATGATGATGGGCATACATTTCATGGAGGAAGTGCCTTTCAGACAGGTCTATATCCATGCCCTGGTCAGGGATGCCGGCGGTCAGAAAATGAGCAAGTCCAAGGGCAATGTCATTGATCCCCTTGTGGTCATGGACAAATACGGTACTGACGCCTTCAGGTTCACCCTGACTGCTTTTGCGGCCATGGGCCGGGACATCAAGATGAGCGAGGACCGGGTGGAGGGATATCGTCATTTCATCAACAAGATCTGGAACGCAGCAAGGTTCAGCCTGATGAACCTTGAGGAGGAAACAGCCGGGTTTGATGCGGCCGGGGTTAAGGGGCTGGCCCATGAATGGATCCTGGACAGGCTGGAAAAACTCAAGGAGGAAACAGCTGCAGCACTGGATGAATACAGGTTCAATGACGCTGCCCAGGGCCTGTACCAGTTTGTCTGGCATTTTTTTTGCGACTGGTATCTGGAGCTCATCAAGCCGGAACTGTATGGTCAGGATGAAAAGCAGAAAGAGACGGCCCGGTCCAATCTGCTGCACGTGCTTTCCGAGCTGCTGGTACTTCTGCATCCGATAATCCCTTTTGTCACCCAGGAAATATGGTCGGTTCTGCCCGGCCGCCAGGAACAGGATCTGAGCAGGGTGCCCTATCCGCAGGCTCGTTTTGAGTGCAGGTTCCCTGAAGCGGCAGAGGATATGCAGTTTCTGCAGGAGGTGGTTACTGCAGTGCGCAATATCCGCTCCGAGCTGAATATTGCTCCCGCGGCCAGGCTGAGCCTGATTATCAGGGCTGATGGCAGGGACAGGGGATTTTTAAACCAGCATGCCGATCTGATAAACACTCTGGCAGGGCTGGAAAAAACCCAGGCCGGACCTGATCTTGAACATCCCAGAGGCTGCGGTTCAGCTGTGGTTAAAGGTTATGAGCTGTTTGTCCCCCTGAGCGGGCATGTGGACATAAGCGGGGAGATCAGCCGCTTGAACCGGGAACTGGGCAAACTGGAAAAGGAACTGACCATGGTCTCCGGCAAACTGTCCAATGCCGGTTTTCTGAACAATGCCCCTCAGGAGATTGTGGACAAGGAAAAGGCCAAAGCTAAGGAGCTGCAGGAGAAAACAAGCAAGCTTTCCCAGCTGCGGGACAGACTGGCGGAAATGTTATAGAATCTGCTTTTGCCGGCCGGGGCAGGAAGCCGTGCCTCATGCAAATGGCTAAGCTGTTACAATGATTTTTTTTATCGCCGAGTGGCTGCCGGGGTGTCTGTTTCCCTGCTACCTTAGGAAAAAGGCCTGAAATGCTACACAGCAAGGGCTGCTGCAGTGATGATTATTGTGGTGATAGATAACAGCAAACAGGAAATAATATGTCCAAGGTGTATCTTATAGGCGCAGGTCCTGGAGATCCAGGGCTGTTGACCGTCAAGGCCCGGGAGATTCTGGAAAAGGCTGATGTGGTGGTCTATGACTATCTGGCCAACAAGGTCTTTCTCAACTATTGCCGGGATCAGGCTGAAATTATTTATGTGGGCAAGCAGGGCGGTGACCATACTGTGCCTCAGGACAAAATTAATGAGCTCCTTGTGGACAAGGCTTCCCAGGGACTGGTGGTGGCCAGGCTTAAAGGAGGCGATCCCTATATTTTCGGCCGGGGCGCAGAAGAGGCCCAGGAACTTCTGGAAGCAGGCATGGATTTCGAGGTGGTGCCCGGAGTGACCTCTGCTGTGGCGGCTCCGGCCTATGCTGGCATCCCTTTGACCCATAGAAAATATGCCTCCTCTGTATCCTTTATTACCGGTCATGAGGACCCTGGCAAGCCGGAAAGCTCTCACAACTGGCAGTCTCTGGCTTCTGGTACCAGCACTCTGGTTTTTTTCATGGGAGTCAAGAATCTGCCTCATATCAGCGCCAGGCTGATTGAACACGGAATGCCCCGGGATATGCCGGCGGCTCTGGTCTGCTGGGGAACCACCTGCCGGCACAGATCCCTGGTTTCCACCATTAAGGATATTCCAGAGGAGGCGGTGAAACAGAATTTCAGTCCTCCCTCGCTGCTGGTGGTGGGGGAAGTGGTCAGGCTCAGGGATGAGCTGAACTGGTTTGAAAGGCTGCCTCTGCTGGGCAGGGGAGTGGTGGTCACCAGAGCCAGGGAACAGGCCAGCGGACTGCTCAGGGACCTGACTGAGCTGGGAGCCTGCTGTCATGAATTTCCCACCATCAAAATTCAGCCCTTTAAGGATTATACTTTATTAAAACAGAGTGTGCTGGAGCTGGAAGGTTATGACTGGATTGTTTTCACTTCAGTGAATGGGGTGCGCTTTTTCTGGAAGCAGCTCAGGAGCATGAATCTGGATGCCAGGCATCTGGGCACAAGAAAGGTGGCGGCCATTGGTCCGGCTACAGCCCTGGCCCTGGAAAAAAGAGGAATCTTTGCTGATTTTGTCCCGGAAAAATATGTTGCGGAATCCGTGGTTCAGGGACTCCTCAGGCTGGGGGTCAAAGATTCCCGGGTGCTGATTCCCAGGGCCAGGGTGGCCAGGGAGGTATTGCCAGAGGAACTGAAAAAAGCCGGAGCCCGGGTGGATGTGGTGCCTGTGTACGAGACAGTGCTGGCTCAGCAGGATGGACAGAATATTCTGGAGGGTCTGGAAAAAGGGGAAATCCACTATGTGACCTTTACCAGTTCATCCACTGTGGACAATTTTTTTACCCTGGTAACTCCGGAAAGTCTTGAACCATATGTGCACCAGGGGCTGAAGCTGGCCTGCATCGGGCCGGTAACCGCTGCCACCCTGGAAAAACATGGTCTCCAGGCCTCCATCATGCCGGAGGACTATACCATTCCCGGGCTGATCAAAGCTTTGATCCAGGACTGTACCTGATATTCTTCTGGAGTGATTATGGTTTTTCTGCAGACCGCCATTCCCGGAGTGACCATTATTGAGCCCAGAGTGTTCGGTGATGAGCGGGGATATTTTTTTGAAAGCTTCAGGCTTGATCTGTTTCAGAAATATTTTCCAGACATAGATTTTGTCCAGGACAATGAATCTCTGTCCACGTTCGGAGTGGTGCGCGGGCTGCATTATCAGCTGCCTCCCATGGCCCAGAGCAAACTGGTCCGGGTGGTGCAGGGCAAAGTTCTGGATGTGGCCGTGGATATTCGCTCTGACAGTCCTTGTTTTGGCAGGCATGTGGCTGTTGAGCTGTCCGGAGATAACAAGAAACAGCTTTTTATTCCCAAAGGCTTTGCCCACGGCTTTGTGGTTCTGAGCCGGGAAGCGGTTTTTCAGTATAAGGTGGATAATGTCTATTCCAGGGATCATGACCGGGGAATTGCCTTTGACGATCCCGAACTGGGCATAGACTGGAAGTTGGCGAAAGATGAACTGGTCCTGTCAGACAAGGATAGATCCAATCCGGTTCTGGCCAGGGCCGAGATATTCAACGAGGCATAGATGAAGTCAATTCTCATCACCGGCGGAGCCGGATTTATCGGGTCCAATCTGATTATCCATCTGCTCCGGACTTACCCGGAGTATTTTATCATCAACCTGGACAAACTGACATATGCCGGCAACCCTGACAATCTAAAAGAAGCCCGGGACAGCCGGCGCTATCATTTTGTGCATGGCGATATCTGCAACCGGGAACTGGTGGATTATCTGCTCAAAAACTTTGATGTCCATGGCATCATGCATCTGGCTGCTGAGAGCCATGTGGACAATTCCATCAAAGGCCCGGAAATATTCGATACTGTCTGATATTCCTTCAGCATATTAAA
>CAZHCY010000259.1:0-3806 GCA_964531185.1 uncultured Desulfovibrionales bacterium
ATCATTATCAGCTTCAACAGCCTGATTTCTTTATCTTTACCTTTAACTTTTAACCCTCAAGTTTTTTACATCAACCAGAAAACAAGCGCTGGGGTGCCTGGCTTTCCTTGAAAAGCGCTGAACTGTTACAGAATTAAAAAGCCGCTCAACTGCAATATTTAAGATTTACGTCTGCAAGAACCAGCACCTTTGCTGCAAGGAGAAAAACCGCCCATGTCCAGCATATCCGCATGCCTTCTGGACTGCCCTGACTGCTGTTCGTTTCTGGTCAACTTAAGCGCGGAAACCATCCAGGGCAATCCAGAACATCCCTTTACCCGGGGTTTTATCTGCTCTAAAGGCAAAAAATTTTTCCAGCGTCTCCAGGACAAAAACAGGATCACCAGGCCTTTGCTGCGGGCATCCAGGGGGTTTGAACCCATATCCTGGGACAGAGCCCTTGATCTGGCCGCCTGGCAAATAAACCGCCTGAGCAGACGGCCGGAAAAAATTCTTCATGTCAGAGGACATGGTTACCGGGGGGTGCTGGCCCATGCCAGCCTTAATTTTTTCCAGGCCCTGGGCTCCTCAACCATTTACGGCTCCCTTTGCGACGGAGCCGGCATTGAGGCCTGCATACGCGATTTCGGCGGCCTTGACCACAATGACCCCCTTGATTTGGTCAATGCGCACCAGGTGGTCAACTGGGGCAGAGACTTCACCAGATCATCCCCGCATCTGGCTGCCATAATTGCTGAGGCCCGCAAAAAGGGAACCAGACTTTTGAACATAACTCCAGGCGCCCTTTCCCCTCCCCCTGGAGATGATCAGATCATGATCAGGCCTGGAACGGACAGATTCCTGGCTGCAGCAGTCATTCGCATGCTGCTGCAAAAAGGGCTGGCTGATCCCCAGGCTGCAGAGCGCACCCATCAGTTTTCCCGGTTTGAAAAACTCCTTCAATTTTCATCAGTGGAAAGTCTTCTGTCCGTCTGCCAGGTTTCTGTAAAGGATGCTGAACTGGTGCTTGATTACTATACCCGGACCGGGCCTGCGGCCACCCTGGTGGGCTGGGGACTGCAAAGACATGTTTTCGGAGGGGAAAACGTGCGCTTTATAAATGCTCTGGCCATGCTGGCCGGACATATTGGGAAAAAGGGGGCTGGAGCTTATTTCAATATTTCTTCAGGCCGCAGTCTGGGGTCCTGGAAGGCAGTCAGCCCGAGACCGGACCCAGGGCAAAGAAGAAAGCTGCCCGTGTTCAATCTGGGTCAGGCCATGCTCCAGGCGGATCCTCCTGTGGAGCTGGTCTGGGTGGACGGACACAATGTAATCAATCAGGCTCCGGACAGCAGAGCCGTCATCAGGGCCTTTGAAAAATGCTTTGTCATCTGCGTGGAGGGTTTTTTCAATGACACTGCTCTGCGCTCGGATCTGATCCTGCCACCGGCCTTCATGCTGGAAAAAGAGGAAATCCTTGGTTCCTGTCTGCACAATTACATCAACTACTCAGGCAAGATAGTGGATCCCCGGGGGGAATGCCGGTCAGATTTTGACATCCTGGATGATTTGGGCCGCAGGCTGGATCCTCCCGTAGAATTTCCCCGGGCAGAAAAATGTCTGGAACAGGGATTGCGGCTTGTAAACATAAGCCCTGACGAATTGAGGCAAAGGGGCTTCTGCAGGGCTCCCCTGCCCCAGGTGGCCTGGGAGGATCTCATTTTTGATCATCCGGACGGGCTGTATCGTTTTCCTGAGGCCCTGCACCCGGAACCCGAACAGAGCCCTGATTTTCCTCTGAAACTGATCACCCATGTCCGGGGCAGATACCTGCATTCCCAGATTCCAGAGGATGAACAGCAGGGCCTGCCCACGGCATTCATCTCCCAGGACAGCCCCATGTATTCTTTTCTGGAAACAGGCAAAAAAACTTACCTGGCTACTGCCCAGGGCAGAATGGAGGTGATGCTCACAACCGGCCCGGGCATCCACCCCAGCGCTGTGCTTGTGCCCAGGGACGGCTGGATAAAATGCGGACACAATCCCAATCTCATCACAGCTTCATTTCAAACCGATATGGGCCATAACGCCGCCTATTACAGTCAGCCCTGCCGACTGGAACAAAACAGCTGATCAAAGCTTGGGGTCTCTATCCTGGACAAAGGGATCAGTCCCCGGCCAGAGAGCATATCCCTGAGAAAGTTTCCAAGCCTTAGCTGAAAATCAAAGGGATGCAGGGCCACCCGGACAGGCCTGGACAGAATCCCGCCTGCCGCCAGGCTGCTTCTGTTGAAGATGTTCAGAAAAACCTTTCTTAAAGCTGTATCCGCCTGAAAACCCATGAGAGGCAGATTATAGAAAATATCCCTGTGGCTGTCATAAATCCCGGTCAGGGTCTCATACCACCGAAAAGGCAGCTTTTGCAGATCCTGTCTGGTCAGCCTGCCCATGGCCCAGGCCGGAGGAACGTACAGATCCGGCGCAGGCAGCTTATGCCTGCTGAACCATGAATAACATTTTCCAATCATGGCTTTGAGTTCCCCGGGTTCCAGGGCCAGGTGTTCCGCCTGTCTGCGGGACAGAATAAGACCATGCAGCCGGTGATAAAAACCTTTAAAACCCTGGATATCATGGTCCCAGCCATGACCGGCCGGAATATGGCCTCTGGCGCAGAGCTTTTGCAGAACCTCTACCTCACCAGCCTTCCATGCAAAGCCGGGCGAAATAAGCAGAATCAAAGGGCCAAGCCCGTGCCTGTCCGCAAAATCCACAATGGAGGCTGTCTGTTTCAGGCTTTGGGGAAATATGTCATGGATGCTGATGATGAACTTCATGGATCCCCTCCCCTTAGAACACTGATCCACTGACTGGTGGTCTGCTGAACAAAAAGCCGGCAGCATTCCCTGGCTTTCCGGCTTTTTTCCAGGCGCCTGGACACAGGCATGTCCAAAATTTTTCTGATCCTGTCTGCCAGATTCTGTCCGGGTTCCATGATTTCCAGCCCTGGAAGCAGTTCAGGCCAGTCTGCAATGCCGCATCTGCTGGACACCAGGACCATTCTCTGCCTGGCCATGGCTTCCGCAGCCACTGTTCCAAAGGACTCCATTTCTGAAGGCAGGACAAGGAGCTCGCACCTCTGGTCCAGCAGATCCGCCAGGTCAGCGCGGTCCACCCAGCCTGCATATTCCAGATTATCCAGCCTGGCTGCAGCATCCTGGACTACATCCCGGAAAGGACCTGTCCCGGCCACTACAAAGGGAATATCAGCAAGCTGCTCAGCAGCCTCTATGAGCAAAGGAATATTCTTCTCAGCCGCCAGCCGGCCGACAAAAAGCACAGGTCCAGCCCCGGCCTGTTTTTTTTCCCGGGCAGGACCCAGAAGCCGCGGGTCCAGAGGGGTACCCACCAGCCTGATCTGTTTCGCCCCCAGATCAGAGGCACTTTGCACCATATCCCGGCCATTGGTCAGCACAACCCTGGCCCTGTGCATAAAGAACCGCTCCATCCTACTCAGGAACCCGGAGCTGATTCTGCCCACAAGCCCTTTCCAGTAAAGACGGGTCAATTGATCATATTGGGTATGATACCCATAACAAAAATCCGTGTTAAGCTTTTGGGACAGGTAAAGCCCCAGCAGGCCGTATGGACCAGGAGTGGCTGACACGATGATATTGGGCCTTATCCTTCTGACCCGGGCATAGGTCCGGCTTATACCCGGCAGGGCCAGCCGCTGGGATCCATCGCCCGGCAGGGGTATGCTCAGCCCCTGTGCCTGTCCATGTTTGTCCATTTCCGGGCAGATCAGGTCCACAGCCTCCACTTCAGGA
>CAZHCY010000260.1:0-3799 GCA_964531185.1 uncultured Desulfovibrionales bacterium
TGAAAGACCTTGACTGGAAAACAGGTTTCCGCGGTCATGGATTTTACTCCGGCTGCAGTAATGTCATGGGTGGTGGCTGGACTCAACCTGATATTGCAGTTGAGCCCGGCAAAGATATTGGTCCAGAAAATTCCCCATTCCATGGTATGCAGCCCCATGGGAATACCCACCACAGGCCTGCGGGGCAGAGAATCAGCCTGGCCCAGGATATGTTCCAGGGGAAGAAAGGAATCAAATATTTTTTTTCTTTCCTGGAAATGGTTTTCTGTGATGGATTCCCGGCCGGTTTTGGTCTCATATCTTCCGCAGTCGCCTCCCCAGATACTTTTGCGTTCCCCGAAACTGTATATTTTCAGCTTGCACTCATTATGGCAGTTTTTATCAGCTTTGCATACTGATTCCTTGAAACTGACCTTCATTTCAGCCAGGGAGGAAAGGGATCTGCTTTTGACCTCTCTGGATGAATTCTGGAAAAGTTCCTGAACAGCCAGGGCCGAGCCATAGGCACCCATGACCTCCCGGTGTCTGGGGGTAATGATCTCTTTATCCAGGATCCTTTCAAAGGCGGCCACAATGCCCTTGTTCAGGGACGGCCCGCCCAGAAACATTATCTTGTTGCCAATGGTCCTGTTTTCCACCACCCGGTTCAGGTAGTTGCGGACAATGGCATAGCACAGGCCGGCAATAAGATCCTGCTGGCATGCCCCTTTCTGGGCGTAGCTCGCCAGATCTGATTCCATGAACACTGTACATCTTTCAGCCAGGTTGACCGGTTTTTCAGAGGACAGGGCAATATCCTGAAATTGTCCGACAATATTAATTTTCATTTTGTTGGCCAGCTCATGGACAAAACTGCCTGTCCCGGCAGCGCAGATCTTGTTCATGACAAAGTCCACGGGATGGCAGTCCTGGATGGAAATGTACTTGGAGTCCTGCCCGCCGATTTCAAAGATGGTTTCAATGCCCGGGTCCACAGCAACAGCTCCCCTGGCATGGGCGGTTATTTCATCAATGATCAGATCGGCATCCATGAAGTCCCCCACAACATTGCGGCCCGAACCTGTGGTGGCCACGGCCCGAAGATCCACTATCCCGGACATTTCCTGCTCAAGATGATTGATGAGCTCCTGGGCAACTTCTATGGGTTTGCCCTTGGTAGCTACATATTTTTTGTGGATGATGCGTCTGTTGTCGTCCATGAGGCAGTACTTGGTGGAAGTGGATCCGATATCCATGCCAAGGTAGGCTGGAATTTTTTCCTCTCCCCGGCTCTGGATGGGTTCCAGATGATTGTCGGGATCAAAGGAAGAATGGACAAGCTCAAGTCTGGCGGCTCTGGGAAAAGCATGAGAAGACGAGGCTTGTGCCTGGTCCAGCCGGGAAAGATCTATGGAATTGGTCAGATTTTTTTGCCTGGCCTGCAAAGCAGCGCCCATGGCCCCCAGTGAGGTATGATGCTCAGGGACCACCAGATCAGGGAAGTGCTCCTGAAAGGCCTGTACCTGGAGACTGTTGGAGGCCATCCCTCCAATAAAGGCAATGGGCGGATTCAGGATCCGGTTGGAGACTATGGTGCTCAGGAAATTGGCTGCTGTGCCGTGATGCAGGCCGGCAATGATATTGCTGAGGGTTTCGCCCTTGTTCTGCAGATGGATCATGTCCGACTTGGTGAAAACCGTACATCTGCAGGCCACTGGAGCAGGAAAACTGCTTTCAAGACCCAGCTGGATAAAATCCTCCAGGACTTTCTGCAGCTTGTTCTGATCCATTTCAAAATCGCTGCCGTACATGGCAAAGGCCAGGCGTTCGGCCTGCTGGTCAATGAATGAACCTGTGCCTGAAGCGCACGGGGAATTGAGATTGAAAGCCTCCAGATACCACTGGTTGTCAGGACTGTAATCCAGCTGGAAAAGAGCGGCGTCCTGTCCGCCAATGGCGAAAATGGTCCTGACTCCGGGCACCATGGCTGTTACCCCCAGAACCTGGGCTATGGTTTCCACTTCAAAAGGAGCATCAAGCATGGTGCTGATGGTCTGCCCCCGGCTGCCGGTGAATGATACGGACCTGACCTGTTTGGGGCTGAATCGTTCAAAGACCTCGGTCAAGACTGCCCTGGTTTCTTCTATGGTCAGCCCGAAATGGCGGCGGTAAGGAGTTTCATGGACAATTCTGTTCTTTTCTCCGAGCACGGCGCAGTTGATGCTGACCGATCCGATGTCGATTCCTATGTCATACTTCATTGATGAACTCCAGTAGTGGACAACAGGGAAAAAAGCGTGCACATTGGATTAAAGGCCCCACCGGGATGCAAGAGGACTGGCTCTTTCAGAGCCTGTCTTTTCTAAGGCTGTTTCTTACATCAACCAAAAAACAAGCGCCGGGGTGCCTGTGCCCTGCTTTCCCTAAAAAGGGCTGAACTGTTACGAATACTGGTTTTGACCGGCTTCACCGGGCCTGGTGAATGTCTTCTTCATCCATGACTATAAGAGTTGAGTTTGAAACTTTCAAGTATCTTTGAACATGAAAACTCATCAGGCCTGTCCTGGAAGCTTTTTCTTTACTCCTGCCGGACATACTGCAGGCTGTGGAGGACCTCGTTTTTTCCTCCCCGGCCTTATTCCAGGCCCGGACTGAAGCGCAAAGCCATGCTGGCTGTGTTGCTGCCCCTGCTGGGAGCGGTGCAGCTGGGTCACTGGATGGCCCTGGCCCTGGACTGCGTGCTCTTTCCTGACTTTAAGGACACCAGGGTAAACAGGCCGTTTTTTATCGTGGGTATTCCCAGAAGTGGGACCACTCACCTGCATCGGGTTCTGTCCAGGGATGAAAACCGCTTTACAACCCTGAAGCTTTGGCACGTGCTGCTGGCTCCGGCCATATGTCAGCGCAGGATGGTAAATCTGCTGGCCGGTCTGGACAGGCTGGCCGGCAGACCCCTGGCAAGGCTGCTGCAGAAAAGCGCGGCCTTTTTGAGCCGGGGGCTTGATGATGTGCATGATATTGCCCTGGATCAGCCGGAAGAAGATTTTCTGCTGCTGTTGCCGGCCATGTCCTGTTTCATTCTGATTCCAGTCTTTCCCCAGTCCCGGGAGATCAGTGATCTGGCTTTTTTTGACTTGAAGTTTTCTCCGGAGCACCGCCGGGAGGTGATGAACTTCTACAAAGCCATGCTCAAGCGACATCTGTACTGCGAAGGCCCCGACAAAACCCTGCTTTCCAAAAATGTTTCCTTCACCCCCATGCTTTCGTCCCTGCTGCAGACCTTTCCAAAGGCCAGGATTGCGGCCTGCGTAAGAGATCCGGAAAAAACTCTTCCTTCTCAGATAAGTGCCATGGAAAAAAGCTGGGTGCTTTTGGGCAACAGCACTGAATATGAGCTTTTTGTAAAGCGCTGGGTGGAACTTATAAGCCATTATTACAAAATCCTGGCAGATTCCTGTTCCTGCAGCAGCAGCCGTGAAATGCAGTGCATTGACATGTCCTCCCTGACCCGGGATCTGAAGGGTACTGTGCAGGCCCTTTACCAGCAGTTCAATATGGAGCCGGATCAGGACTTTCTGCAGGCCCTGGCAGATGAAGAATCCAGAGCCCGCAAATTCACCAGCCGCCATAAATACTCCCTGACCGGTTACGGGCTGCATGCGGAAGATCTCAGGCCGGTCAAGCTTTTATGGGAGCAAATCCGAGCATTTTCCCTGTGAGTCCTGCAATGAAAAAATCTCCCATCAGGCTGATGGTCTTTTCAGATGCCTTTCCCCACCGCAACGGTGTAGGGGCTTATTACTGCGACCTGCTGGCCCAT
>CAZHCY010000261.1:0-3750 GCA_964531185.1 uncultured Desulfovibrionales bacterium
CCACTGCCCCGCTCATCCATTGACCATAAAATTTCCCCCAGACTGCCTTGCCCCATCCGGTATCAGCAAGGGTCAGGTGAATATCGCCCGGGTCCAGATCATGCCAGTAGGCAGCAGTGATCCAGTGCCCAAGAGGGTAGTTGTGAGTATGCTCTACCATTTTTGGGGGCCCTGTGGTGCCGGAAGAAAAGAAAATCAGCAGAGGATCATCAGCACCGGGCTTGATCTCGGGCTGATAAGCATCCGGCATGTCAGCCACCAGCTGATCATAATTCAGCCATCCAGATCCGGAT
Source organism: uncultured Desulfovibrionales bacterium (assembly GCA_964531185.1). GTDB lineage: Bacteria > Desulfobacterota > Desulfovibrionia > Desulfovibrionales > Desulfonatronovibrionaceae > CAZHCY01. The sequence continues at coordinate 294 of CAZHCY010000261.1, forward strand.
TTTTCCGCTCCTGCCTCAATGAGCAGATCAAGCCCGGGGCATTGGCCAAGGGCCTGTTCAACACGGTCAGAAACTGAATTCTCGCAAATGATGCATCTTATGCCCGCAAAATTGACCCTGTAGACAATATCGCCTGGTGTGAGCTGAGATGGAGAAGGCACAGCCACAGCACCGATTTTATGCAGGGCAAGCATGGCCACCCAGAACTCAACCCTGCGGTACAGAATAATCATCACCCGGTCTTTGGCCTTGATTCCCCTGGAAACCAGAGCATTGGACAGCCTGGATGATTCCCGGGCAAAGAAAGCAAAGTCATAATCCTTTCGCCTGCCCTGATCATCAATATGGATCATGGCCGGAGCATGGGGCATTCTTCTGGCTGTTTCATCCATGACATCCAGGGCAAAGTTAAAGTCAGCAGGCACCTGCAGCCTGAGTTTTTCCACAAACTCATCATAATCAGCAAATTTTTCTTTAGTGAACATATGTCCTCTCAAAATACATAACAAAAGTTACTATAACCGGAAACTCAGCTTTACTACCCGTAAAGTACGGCCAAAAATTACATCTTGGGGAACAGTCCAGCCATCTGCATAAGGCACGCCTTCCTGCCCGGAGGCATACGGCCCGGAGGGGAACTGGCTCTACCAGGACCTGTTTTTTCTAAACCTGTTTCTATATCAACCAAAAAACAGGCGATAGTGTGCCCTGCTTTCCTTAAAAAAAGCTGAACTGTTAAGGATTTCAAACAAAAGAATAAACTGCTGCAGCAGAAAATTTCAGACAAAGAACAATATCCGGCAAATGGCCCCGGAATTTTATTGAATCATCTGCAGCTTCAGACAATGACATCAATAAATTCCGCCTGCTTTGTTCCAAGGGATCTCAAGGCATGAGGAATTCTGGAAGTAAAATAGAGACTGTCTCCCGGCTCCAGAACAATAATTTTTTCCCCCAGACGAACTTCAAGTTTCCCTTTAAGCATATAGATGAATTCCTGTCCTGGATGTTCGGTAAAAGTCAGCTCCTGCTCGGTCTTGGGAGGCACCCTGACCATGAAGGGTTCCATCCTGCGGCCGCTGAAGGCATAAGCCAGACTTTTGTAGTCATAGTCTTTTCTGCGCTCCACGCTCATGCCTTTTCCCTGTCTGATCAGAGCATGGCCGTGCAGATGAGCTTCTGAACCGGAGACAAGAACAGTCAGATCCACTTTGCATATTTTGGCGGCTTCAAACAGATAGCTGACAGGAATTTCAACAGTTCCGGTTTCATACAGCTCCACAGTGTCCGGATACATGCCCAGTTTTTCAGCCATTTCAGCAATGGTGTAATCCATGGCTTGGCGCAGGGCCTTTAAACGACGGGCAATATCCTCCTGAGCCGGAAGTTGTTCTTCTGACATTTAACACTCCTTAATCTTTCAATTATTTTGTATGGTTATCAGCTCAAGGCGGGATGCTTACTGAAAAGCTTCTCAAATATCAACTGGAAATCAGGACTGTACTGGCCTGGGGAAAAAGGATGGGTTAAAAATCAAGACTGCTGTGATCTTTTTTTATGGAGCATAAGGGCAAGCTCAAAAGCCCGCTTTAAACTGACGGGACTGGCCCTGCCCGTGCCTGCCAGGTCATAGCCTGTGCCGTGATCCACAGATGTGCGGATTATGGGCAGACCCAGGGTGATGTTGACTGAACGACCAAACTCCATGACCTTTAAAGGCCCCAGTCCCTGGTCATGATACATGGCCAGCACTGCAGAGAACTCTCCCTGACAGGCCCGCCAGAAAACAGTATCAGCTGAAAGCGGGCCGCAGACCTTGATGCCTGCTTCTCTGGCCTGGTTTATGGCCGGTTCTATGATTTTTTTTTCCTCATCCCCGATTTTGCCCTGTTCTCCTGCATGAGGATTAAGGCCGCACACAGCCAGGGGCTGATCCAAACCGATCTGATGCATCAAGTCCTGGGTAAGTCTTAAGCAATTGATGATTTTTTCCCTGGTCACAAGGCGGGAAACCTCTGCCAGGGGGGGATGGGTGGTGACCAGACTGACCCTCAACCTTTCCCCGCAAAGATGCATGCATACATTTTCAGGACCAGTCTGAAAAAAATCAGCCAGAAATTCAGTGTGCCCGCCAAAAGGAAAACCTGCCTCCAGCACCAGGGACTTGTTCAAAGGTCCGGTTACCAGGGCATGTCCCAGACCGGCCTGCATGATCCGGCAGGCTTCTCTCAGACTGGTCCCTGCAGCCATGCCTCCTGAAACCGAAGGCCGGCCCGGCTGAAAACTAAGACTTCTGAGTGATGGGGGTTCATAAAGATAAAACCCAGGTGACCGGCAGCCAGGGGCGGCAGGATGGCTGATTTTTTTCCAGAATGCAGGAATCTCAAGCCGGGTGGAGTATTTAAGCAGAATGTTTTCAGGGCCGATGAGCAAGACCGGGTGTTTTCTGGAAATGTTTTCCAGACCGGCCCTGAAAATTAGCTCCGGTCCCAGACCGGCCGGGTCACCCAGAGTATAGAGGATAAAAGACAAAAGACTGCTTCCAGTCAGGTACTATTTGGATGACTGCAGGAGGCAGTCTTCATAGAACAGGCAGCCGTCCTGATCGCAGAACCCGTCTTTGGCCCTGGCAAAGCAGTCAAAGTTCCCTTCAGCTCTTTGAATAATTCTTATGGCTTCGCTTTTGGTCACTGCAAAGGGAAGTTTGATATCCTTTTCTTTGGCCAGTGCCCGGATTTCATTCATCTTCATGATCCACTCCTGTTGTAAGCCCGCCCAGAAATAAAAAAAACGGGCAGAATAACCATTTAAATATTCACCAGAAAAATGCAACGGATCAGCCAGCTCCAGAAAAAATCAAACCCTTTATAAAGATGCCCCCAGCAACATGGCCTTGAACCGCTCCAGGGATTTGTAAGCCTTGATATATTCCTTTGCAGAACTCTCCCAGGAAAAATCGGCCTGCATTCCACGAAGCTGAAGCTGATGCCAGGCCTGCTTGTCCTCGAAGAGTTCCAGGGCCTGATTCACTGCCTTAAGCAGAGCCGGTGCTGTGGAATCCTGGAAAATAAAGCCGGTGGCTTCTGGATCCGGATAGGAAACAATGGTGTCTTTCAGGCCTCCCACTGCTGTGGCCACAGGTGGTGTGCCGTATCGCAGGCTGTACATCTGAGTCAGACCGCAGGGTTCATACCTGGAAGGCATGAGAAAAATATCAGAACCCGCCTGAATTTTATGGGCCATTTCTTCGGTATATCCAACAATGCCGGAAATATTTTCAGGATAAACTTCCACCAGATTCACCAGCCTGGCTTCAAATTCAGAATCCCCTTCTCCCAGGACCACTATGCCTACATTTTTCCTGACCAGGTCAGGAATTATATCCAGCAGCAGATCAATACCTTTCTGGCTTCTGAGCCTGCCAATAAACCCGAGAACCGGCCTGTCCATCAGGGTC
>CAZHCY010000262.1:0-3739 GCA_964531185.1 uncultured Desulfovibrionales bacterium
CTCCTGGTTTATAAACTTTCTGGCCTTTGGCTGTTTCAGCGCCTGGCTCATTGCTCCCAAGCTTTTGACTTTTGTAACAGTTCAGCTCTTTTTTTAAGGAAAGCAAGGCACCCCAGGGCTTGTTTTCTGGTTGATCTAAGAATCAGACCTGGAAAAACAAGCCCTGGGAGAGCCAGTCCCTGTGCCAGATGCAAATGACTGAACTGTTACCAACTTTCAAGCCTCATGGCATTTGTGTTTATTTGATTTTTCCCTTGAAAATTCCAGATCTTTTCAAAGCATCTTCTCAAAAAATCCGGCTACTTCTGCCCGGCTTCCAGTTCCCTGACAATATCCAGATCCTTGTCCCCCCGGCCGGACAGATTCACCAGAACCGCTGCACCCGGAGCAATCTCTTTTCTGTTTTCCATGACCCAGGCCAGGGCATGGGAACTCTCCAGGGCCGGGATAATTCCTTCTCTGCTGCACAGAAGATAAAAGGCCTTCAGGGCCTGTTCATCATAAATTACCGAGTACTCAGCCCGCTGGCTGTCCTTGAGATAGGCATGCTCCGGTCCCACTCCAGGATAATCCAGGCCTGGCGCCACTGAATGGGACGGCATGATCTGTCCTTCCCCGGTCTGCAGCAGATAGGTATGGGTACCGTGCAGGACTCCGAAGCTGCCCAGAGAAAGGGTGGCTGAATGGTAACAGCCTGGCTTGCCTGTGCCGCCGGCTTCCACCCCCACAAGTCTGACTCCTGGGTCCTGGGTAAAGGGATGGAATATGCCTATGGCGTTGGAGCCGCCACCCACGCAGGCCACTACTGAATCCGGAAGCCTGCCTGTTTTGTCCAGAAACTGAGATCTGGCTTCCCTGCCAATGACCGACTGCAGCTTCCTGACCAGCAAAGGAAAGGGATGCGGCCCCACCACCGACCCAAGACAGTAGTGAGTGTCCGCCTGATGGGCTATCCAGTACCTGAGAGCCGCGTTAATGGCATCCTTCAGGGTTCTGGTGCCGCTCTGCACCGGCTCAACCCTGGCCCCCAAAAGCTCCATTCTCCGGACATTGTGACTTTGTCTTTTGACATCCACTGCTCCCATAAACACGATGCATTCCAGCCCCAGCACTGCCGCAGCCGTGGCCGTGGCCACCCCGTGCTGTCCAGCTCCGGTCTCAGCCAGCAGGCAGGACTTGCCCATATGTCTGGCCAGCAGGGCCTGGCCCACTGTATTGTTTATCTTATGAGCACCTGTATGGGCCAGATCCTCTCTCTTGAGCCACAGTTCAAATCCCAGCTCCCTGGAAAGATTGGCGCAAAGATAAAGGGGTGTGGGCCGTCCCACAAAATCTGCAAAAAGGCTTTCCAGGTTCTGTTCAAAGGCCGGGCTGCCCATGATTTCTTCCATGGCTTTTTCCAGTTCAGTCAGAGGAGGCACCAGAAGTTCAGGCACAAAGCTTCCTCCAAATTCTCCAAAATATCCTTTTTTCATGTCATGCTCCTGCAAATTTTTAAAACTCTTTTGATCTTTTCTTTGTCCTTGCGGCCTCCCGGGCCTGCCTCCACTCCAGAATTCAGATCCACGCCAGAGATGCCGGGAAAATACATTTTTTCAATATTTTCCGGCCCCAGCCCCCCGGCCAGAAAACAGGGTCTCGGGCTTCTGATCTGATCAAGCCATGGGCTGGTTATGCTTCTGCCGTGCCCTCCGGTATTCTTTCCCGCATCCAGCAGAAAAAAACGGCAGACATGGCTGAAAAATTCCAGCTCAGCCTGCAGTTCTTCAGGTCCTGAATATCTTTCCGGCCAGAAAGCCCTCATCACCCTTTCAGGGCCCACCTGGGCACAGAAATCCCTGTCCTGATCGCCATGCAGCTGGACCAGGTCCAGCCCGGCCACATCCGTGATATCCAGTATTTCAGCCGGGGTCTGTCTGACAAAAACTCCCACTCTTAATTCATTTTTCTTTTTCAGTCCCCCTGCCAATTCAGGATCAACGCATCTGGGACTTGAAGGATGAAATATAAACCCGGTCAGATCAATTCCCATCTCCTGACAGAACTCAAGATCCTCCTGACAGGTCAGGCCGCAGACCTTGATCATCATGTTCTTCATAAAGTCAGCTCCTTTAGTTTTTCACCCGGGTCCGGGGAACTCATTATACTGGTGCCAATCAGAAAGGCATCAAACCCCAGTGCAGAAAATTCCTTTATCTGAGTCTTTGTTTCAATGCCGCTGGCACATATCCAGACTTCCCGGTCTTGCTTGCCCCTGATTAATTGTCTGGACACCTCAAGATCCACTTTGAGGCTGTCCAGATCCCTGTTGTTGACCAGTATTGTTCTGGCCCCGGCCTGCCTGGCTGCTTTGACCTCGTCCCGGCTGAATACTTCCACCACCGGCTCCAGGCCCAGGTCCATGCCAAGTCCTGTCAGCCTTCTCAGCAATTCAGAACATTTGACCACTCTGACTATGAGCAGTACTCCTGCTGCATTGGTGGCTGCAGTCTGTCTTATCTGCAGGGGATCAAAAATAAAATCCTTTCTAAGCAGAGGCAGGCCGGTAAAAGCAAAATCTTTCAGATATTCCAGGCTGCCCTGGAAATGATCCTCTTCAGTCAGCACAGAAACAGCTGCAGCTTTTTTGTCCATAAACATTTCAGCAGCCATGGCCGGTGACAGTCCTGGATTGATCAGCCCCCTGGAGGGAGAAGCCCGTTTATATTCAGCTATAACAGCCGGCCCCGGACCGGCCAGGGCCTGGAACATATCCTGTCTGCCGCCCTGAACAGGCAAAGGCATGGTTCCGGCTTTTTCCAGCTCCTGCAGTCTGATGATTTCACCCTGCTTGGCCTTGATGAATTTATCCAGCATGCTGTGCCCCATAGCTTCTAAACCTCCAGACTCTTCAGGCCGGTCTGCACAGTTTCCCTGGCCTGGGCCATGCATTCTCTGAGCTTTATCCCGGGCTCCAGAAGATGCAGAGCCAGACCCAGGTTCAGGGCCACCATATCCTGCATGGGGGCAGGTCCTGTGCCCCTCAGTATCTCTTTTTGACGCATCAGGGCTTCCTCCTTGTTTCTGCAGGCCATGTCTTCAGGAACGTACCGGGAAAAACCAAATTCTTCCGGATCCAGCAGGGCATGTTCCAGGCTGTTGCTGCGCACAAATATCACCCGGTTCAAACCGCAGGGACTCAGCTCGTCAAACCCCAAAGCCCCATGGACCACTGCTGCAGACTGCACATTATTATTCAGAAGCACTGAGGCCATGAGGGGCATGAAAGCTTCCCCGGGCACTCCCAGGATCTGATGGGTAGGCCTGGCCGGATTAAGCAGCGGTCCCATGAGATTAAAAATGCTTCTGGTTCCCAGCTCCCGGCGCACAGGTGCAATATCGGCAAAACTGGGATGAAAATGCGGAGCAAACAAAAAGGCAAAGTTTCTCTTGTCCAGTTCCTGAATCACCCTGGCCGGATCATCCAGCAGAGGAAGCCCCAGGGCCTCGACCACATCTGCGCTGCCGCAGGAACTGGAAACAGCCCTGTTGCCGTGCTTGACCACACTGATTCCCATATCAGCCAGAAAAAACGCCACAGCAGTGGAGCAGTTGAAACTGTTCCGTCCATCTCCGCCTGTGCCGCAGGTATCCACCCTGACCCCCCTGATGTCCCTGACCAGTCTGGCTCGTTTCAGGGCCACACTGACGGCTGCCCCAAGCTCATCCCCGGTTTCTCCCTTCATTCTCAACCCCATGA
>CAZHCY010000263.1:0-3686 GCA_964531185.1 uncultured Desulfovibrionales bacterium
AACATCATTCTGGGAGATATCTGCTCAGTCCTGCGTCAGGAAATTCACAGCTACTTTGAAAACAAAAACCTGCCCATCACCCTCAAATTCATTGACCCCAGCTACATCATACGGTCCATCCCGGCCAATTCCAACGACCGGGTATACTGCGGATTCTTAGGCCAGCACGCTGTGCATGCCGGCATGTCCGGGAAGACAGAAATGCTGGTGAGCATGCTGCAGGACAGATACATCTACCTTCCGCTTTCCCTGGCCACCAAAAGACGGCGGACCTTAAACACCAGCTCCAACTACTGGGGCTCTGTTCTGGCCAGCACAGGACAACCTCTGACCATGCTCAATGATTCTTCCCAATGCGGTAAATAAACCCCTGAAAACTTATAGGAGTTGATCATGGATAAACAGAACATTGCATGCGTATCCAACACCGACCCTGATCTGATGCAGATTTTCAGACCCTTTGCCCTGAAAATGGAAGAACAGTCTCTGCCGCCCATAGCCATCAATCTGTTCAAATGTTATTTTTCCCAGCTCATGTTCGGCAGCCAGGGCAAATTGAACAAAAAGGAAATCCTGTCAGTGGAAAAAACCGAGCTGGAGCATCTGGACAATATCTCCCACCACAGGGAAGAGGCAGATGAAGCCATCAGTGAGCTGGTGGTCATCAAACTCAACGGCGGGCTGGGCACCAGCATGGGCATGGAAAAGGCCAAGTCCCTGATCAGGGTCAGAGAGGACAAGACTTTTCTGGATCTGATTCTGGATCAGATCCGGGTTCTCAGGGATAAATACCACACTCCTGTCCCCCTGCTCTTCATGAACAGTTTCCGGACCCACCTGGACACCATGCTCCACATTCAGGACATTGAAAACCCCTATCATCTGCCTCTGGCTTTTCTGCAGCACAAATATCCCAAGATCACGGCCGAAGACAATTCCCCGGCCAAATGGCCGGACAATCCTGAGCTGGAGTGGAACCCCCCCGGGCACGGAGATCTGTTCACCGCCCTGATCACTTCCGGGACCCTGAAAAATCTGCTGGAAAAAGGCTACAAATACGCCTTTATCTCCAATTCAGACAATCTGGGAGCCACCATGAACGAGAATATTCTGGGCTATCTCAAGGCACAGGAATTCACTTTTCTCATGGAAGTCACTCCGCGCTTAGTATCTGACCGCAAAGGCGGACATCTCTGCAGACTTTTAAAAAATAACCGCCTGGCCCTGAGGGAAATCGCCCAGTGCCCTGAAAACGAGCTCAATGAATTCATGGATATCGACAAATATTCATTTTTCAACACCAACTCCATCTGGCTAAATCTTGAAGCCCTGGAAAAAGTTTTCCTGCGCTACAGGATGATTCCCCTGGATCTGATCATCAACACCAAAACCCTGGACCCCAGGAACCCTGATTCTCCTCAGGTCTATCAGCTGGAAACCGCCATGGGATCTGCCATTTCCGCATTTGATCACGCCGGAGCCCTCATTGTCCCCAGGGACAGATTCGCCCCGGTTAAAACCACCAGCGACCTGCTTGCCGTCATGTCCGATTGCTTTGTAGTCTCCAAGATGAACACCATCATTCCCAACCCGGAGCGCGGGAAACCCGCCCCTGACGTGCAGCTGGATCCTGCCTTTTATAAAAGAATTGACCAGTTTCAGAAAAGATTTCCCCATGGGCCGCCATCGCTTCTGAAATGCGACCAGCTTACAGTCACAGGGGACTTTCTTTTCGGCAAAGATGTTGTGCTCAAAGGCCGGGTGACCCTGGAAAACAATACCGGCCGCCAGATAAAAATTGAAGACGGATCAGTCCTGGAAGGAGACAAAACTTTTTAAGCACCTGCTCACAACATAAATTTGTAACAGTTTAGCCAGTTGAACGCGGCACATGAACTGGCTCTCCCGTCACCCACTTGGCAATCCAACGCATTCAACTTCAAAAATTCAGCTCAAGCGGGTGACGGGGTGCCTGTGCCCTGCGCCCTTAATAAAGGGCTGAACTGTTACAAAATCAGAACCATAAACCCTGCTTTGCCTCAGACATTGAACACTGACGGCCCCTGGTCAATATGCCCTGACAGGGATTCTGGCTGCCGGTCCAGCCTTTTTCCGGGGGCCTGGCCCCGGGCAGCATGGGTCTGACTGACTTCTGTTCAAGGTTTTGATATGCCCTTCCTTGCTGGTGGCCTTTGCCTCCAGATGCTCCAGCTTGTAGAGATGATCAACTGCTCCCTCATAAAGCTAAGGTTAAGCTTCAGGGAGAAGTCTGCTGGTGAGACGGTCAAGAATGGATCCATTGTCTTCCAGAACCCTGGCGCAGGCCTGAGCCCCCTGAGCTATGCTCTCCTTGGCCCGGTGAAAATCCATAAACCTGACCTTGCCCAGATTCGGCCTGACAAGCAGATCAGCCGGCTCTCTTTCCAGGTTGAGATCAGTGATGGTCTTTTCCATGACCAGGGTGGAAGCAAAGATAATCTCAAAAATATTGGGTCCGACTGGTTTGTTTTTCCAGTTTTTAAAGGAATCAAACCAGGGGATGTCCATCCTCCCCAGCCTGTCCATGATACCTGGAAAAATCCCGTTTTTTTCTTCATTTAAATCAGACTTGGTTCCGGATTCATCCTCAGGGCAGAGCTTGGCACCAGATTCAGCCTGCCCGGACATGCTGCTGCCGCGCATGTTCATATAATGATTAAGATCCACGGCAATAACTACATCCGCTCCCATGGAGCGGACAAGATTAACAGGCAGAGGATTGACCAGACCGCCGTCCACCATGAGCCTGTCATTAACCAGCACTGGAGTGAACAGCCCGGGCACGGCTATGCTGGCCCTGACGGCCTGAATAACACTTCCCCGCATGAGCCAGGCCTCCCTGCTGGTATGCAGATCAGTAGCCGTGACAGCCATGGGTATGGATAAATGCCTGAAATCATCCTTGCTCACAAAGGGCTGAAAAAAATCAGTCACCTTTTTTCCGTCCAGCAGACCGCATTTGGGAAAAACCAGGTCCAGCATGGAGATGACCTTCTTGCGGTCCAGCTTGAGCACAGCTTCTTTGAAATCCTGCAAACCGCCTGAAGCATAAACCGCCCCCACCAGAGCTCCTATGCTGGTTCCAGCCACAAAATCAGGGAATATGCCTTTCTGCTCCAGAGCTTCAATCACCCCTATATGGGCCCAGCCTCTGGCTGCTCCGCCTCCCAGGGCCAGCCCGATTGTTGCTCCGTCCATGCATTTCCTCCTGTAAAAATGTTTGCCGCGCAACAGTTTAGCTTTTTTTAAGGAAACCAGGGGACAGGCATCCCAGCGCCTGATTTTTGGCTGATGTAAAAAAAAACCTGGAAAAACAGGCTCTCAAAGAGCCGGTCCCCCTCCGGGCGCCGCCTCCGGGCAGGAAGCCGTGCCACATGCAAATAGCTAAACCGCTGCTTTGCCACAAAAATAATACATCTTTTGCAAAACACAAGTGCCCCCTTGAGCCTGGATACAGAAACTCTCTGTAACATTCCCCTGCAAAAGGCTGGAAAATTTTCACCGCAGCCACAAACCTCCGGTCCCGGAACAGGGCCGGTCAGACAGATTTAAAATCAGAGTAACAGTTTAGCCCTTTTTAAGGGCGCAGGGCACAGGCACCCCGTCACCCGCTTGAGCTGAATTTTTGAAGTTGAATGCCTGTTGGA
>CAZHCY010000264.1:0-3563 GCA_964531185.1 uncultured Desulfovibrionales bacterium
ATTGTGCAGATTGACGCCGCCAAAAGGAAAAAGAACCGTTTCCGGATGAAAACTGATTGGACAATCATCATCAAGTTTCCCCGGCATGGGTTTTAACCCAAAAAGCAAAATATATTATGCCATCTGATCCATCACATCATACTCCAGAACAGTGGAAGGAGATCCAGGACAGGGTCCAGACTGAACTGGAACAGCTCAACGAACGCAAGCGTCTGGCTTACACCATAGCTGTAGCCTGCGCTGTGGTCATCTTCCTGCTCAGCTGGATCATCCGCCAGCCTGAGGACATTTTCATAGCCAGGCTTTATCCCCTGTTCGCGGTTGTCCTGGCAGCCATGTTTCCCCTGATTTACAAACGTCTTCTGCCCCTGCAGATCATTGAAACCCTGCTTCTGATCATCCTGGGCCTGATGATCATGGCCCGCCTGGCCTGGCATTTTTTTGCTTCAGATCCTGTGAGCAATCATCTGCTCATGCTTGCCGGCGGGCACTACTGGGCAGTAGCCGTGTTTATCGTGGGCTGTTTCGTCATTCTGGATCACAAGCTTGGCCTTGCAGCCGGTTCAGCGGTAATTCTGGTTTCAGCCGCCATTGCCGGCACCGGCCTGGCCCTGCAGTGGCGCATACATGGCCCCCAGACCGAGCCTTTGATTTATCTTGTCCGCATTCATCTTTTTCTGCTGCTTATTCTGGGGCTGACCAGCGTGGGCACCACCATGCGGGACAAGCTGAAGAACGCCCTGGTCCGGGCTGAAGTCCTGAACAAATGGGCCACCACAGACATGCTTACCGGCCTGCCCAACAGACGGCTGGCTGAGGGCTTCATCCGGCAGCAGATCAATGCCTCCTCCAGATATGGACGCGGGTTCTGGATCATCAGCGCTGACCTGGACAACTTCAAGGAGGTCAATGACACTCTGGGGCATGCAGCAGGAGATGCTGTGCTCAAGGAAGTGGGACAGATCCTTCTGGATAATATCCGCGAATCAGACCTGGCAGCCAGATGGGGAGGCGAGGAATTTCTCATTGTGGCCACCAGCGGCAGCCCTGAGGGTATCTACCAGCTTGCTGAGAGATGCCGGCGGGCCATTGCCTCCCGGCCCCTGGCCGGGGTAAACATCACCGCCACCCTGGGCGTAACCGGATACAGACCCGGAGAAACCCTTGAGGATGTCCTCTGCAGGGCGGACCAGATGCTTTATTCCGGCAAGGACGCCGGAAGAAACAGGGTGGTGGTGGAATCCTGCTGAAGGACTTCAGGCAAAGGACAGCCCGTTCAGATGGGTCTTGCCCTGAAAACATTCTTCAAGAAGCTCCCGCTCATGGGGCATGATTCTCAAATCAGACAAACCTGGTGGATGGTCCTGCCTGGCATATATTTTGAGACCTTTGTCTATAAATTCCGCCAGCAAAAAACCGGCCCTGACCCGCACTGGAGCACCATCCGGCTTAAGGGCCACATCCAGAGGCAGGAAATTGCTCTTCTGGCCTGAGAGCCGGATTAAATTCCCGGTACTGGTCAGGGTGGTCCGGATAAGCTCCGGGCTGAATCCGCACCACAGGGACATGGATATGAAAAAGGAAGGCTCCAGAATCAGATAATAAAAATGATCAATCTTGCAGGCTGTGGATACCCCGGGCACATTAAGAATGGACGGACTTTCCAGATACTGCCTGGCCATCTTCTCCTGACACTGGGTCAGGATTTGCTGATAATCATGCACCTTGCTCCCCCTGCTTAAGCCTTTTGTCTTGAGAAATCCCTGACCTTGATCATGATTTATAACTTCCTGGATAAAGATATCAGCAGAAGAAATCAAGCTGATTTGCGTTAAAAGCTGCAGTGCCAGGCCGGTGATGAAAGACATCACTTAATCCTTGCCTGAAGCATCAGAGGATATTATACCCGGTTATCAGTTTAGACATTTGCATGTGAAAGCACTACCCTTTTGTAAATTTCGAGAAAAATCGGGAAATTTAGGTCAGGTACGGGGACTGTCCGGCACCCACTTGAGTGGATATTTCCAGGTATGAGTTGTTACTGACAACTCAAGTGGGTGCCGGACTGTCCCCAAAGTGGATAAATCTGTCTTTTATGTCCAAAGTGAACCTGAATCTGAATCATTTACAAACGGGTAATGCTCCCTTTGCATGTAGCACGGCATCTGCCCGGAGGCATACAGCAAGGATTATTTCAAAATACCCCCTGGTATTCACCCCCCGGGAAATCCCCCTGGAACAAGCATGAACAACTGGATCCTTCTGGCCGTGGCCATAGTAGCTGAAGTAATTGCCACCTCAGCCCTCAAGTCAAGCAACAGCTTCACCAGACTCGTTCCCTCGCTGATTGTAGTGGCCGGATACGGTGCAGCCTTCTATTTCCTGGCCCTGGCCCTGAGAACCATTCCAGTGGGTGTGGCCTATGCAGCATGGGCTGGACTGGGCATAGTCCTGGTGACCCTTATTGCCTGGCTTCTGCACGGACAGAAGCTTGATTTCTGGGCCCTGGTGGGAATTACCCTTATTGTCAGCGGAGTGGCCGTGCTCAACCTGCTTTCCAGAACCACCCCTCACTGAGGCTGAAGGCTTGATTACTCATTTCGCCCCGGACGCGTTTTGGGTAATCCAGGAAATTTACCTGCACGTAACAGTTTAGACCTTTTTAAGCGTCTCACCCGGGCGGCCCAAGACCGAACCTGTGAGTAACTACAGAACTTAGTTCCCGGTTATTGTTCCCACGCTCTGCGTGGGAACATCTTAAATGACCGCAGAGCGGTCCAGAAACGCTCCAACGCAGAGCGTAGGAGCGATAAAAAAGGGATTTTCCGTAAGGCGCTGAATTTGCTGATCATCCAATCCTAGTTACTTGTAAGAAGGGCGCAGGGGACAGTCCGGGCGCCGCCTCCTGGCAGTCCCCGTGCCTCATGCAAATGGCTAAACTGTTACAACTGCTAAACTTTTTGAAAAAAATGGCCATGCTGTAACAAGTGTTGAAAACGGCCGGGATGCTCTTTTACAGCTTAAGGCCGGTATTTTTGACCTTATTCTGATGGATATCCAGATCTCGTAAGCATTCAGGGGATGACGGTTTACGGTCTGATCCGAGTTGGGGACTGTCCCTCGCTGGGTAAAGATTTTGATATAAGTATGGCTTTTATGCCCCCAATTGGTTTCTCCTTCTTTGCGGTGTATATCGCGGGGACTGTCCCCAAGCCGGGCAATCCCCTGAATGGTTACCAGATCTCTGTCATGGATGGTGTGAAAGCAGCTGAAGCCATCCGCTCCGGTGCTGCTGGAGAACAGAACAGAAGTATCCCCATCATCGCTGTAACAGCCTATGCCATGAACGGTGACCAGGAAAGGTTCCGCAATTCGGACATGGATGGCTACATTGCCAAACCTGTTGACGTGCCGGCCATTGAAAAAGTCCTGAAGCACATTAAAGCTTTCAGGTCATGATGTGTTGTGAATTTTCACTTTATCTGACTTGTTGAACACCTGGCGTTTGACGCCAAGTGTTCAACAAAAAGCTGGTAGAGTTCAGGCTCCCCAGACAGTTATGT
>CAZHCY010000265.1:0-3563 GCA_964531185.1 uncultured Desulfovibrionales bacterium
CACCCTCTTTTTCGGTGCCGGAGCCATATACGTGGCCACACACCTGAAAAAGATCAGCCTGCTGTCGGGCATGGCCAGACAGATGCCCTGGACTTTCGGGGCGTTTTCCGTTGCCGCCCTGAGCATGATTGGAGTGCCCCCGGTCTGCGGATTTGTCAGCAAATGGTACCTGGTCAACGGAGCTCTGGATGCCGGACAGATACCGCTGATGCTAGCCCTGCTCATCAGTACTCTGCTCAACACCTATTATTTCGGCCAGATCATCTACAAAGGCTTTTTCGGGGCCCCTGCTCCCGGGATCAACCTGGAAGAATACCGGGAGGCCCCCTTGTGCATGGTCATTCCTTTGTGCATCACAGCCGCCATTTCAGTGTTCCTGGGTCTGTATCCCCAAGTGTTCCAGGGCTTTGTAAACGCATTAGGAGGATAGGAAATTGCTGGACAAGCTCCAAGAAAACCTGGGCCTTTTCTTTGTCAACGCCAGACGGAACCGGAAATTATACTTCAACTTTTTCATAGCCTTTCTGGCCCTGACAATAGTGCTGAACATATTCATCGGTCCCTATCACCCTCACTTTCTTATAGACCATCTTCCTGGCTTTTTTGCCGCCTTCGGGCTTGTGGCCACCTTTTTGCTTGGCAGACTGGGCAAAGGATCAGCCCATATGTTCCTGGGCAAAGACGAGGATTATTATGAACGAGATTAGCACTTTCATCCATCCGGGTCTGTTCTTTTTCGCCCTGGCGGTTATTCTGGCTTTCTGGCCTGCACAGAATAATTCCTGGAAATACCTGCTGCCTCTGCCCGGGATTCTGGCTTTTATTGCAGTGCTCGGCATGGATCAGGGCACCTTTGGTCATGTCAGCTATCTGGGCCAGGAACTTATTCTGGGCCGGGTGGATTCACTGGCCGTGATTTTTGCCCACGTATTTGCTCTGCAGGGCATCATCGGCTTTATTTACGCCTGGCATGTCCAGGACAAGGCCCAGCACATAGCCTCAGCCATGTATATCACTGGAGCCTTGGGCTGCGTATTTGCCGGAGATTATCTGACCCTGTTTATTTTCTGGGAAATAATGTCCGTGGCCTCCACATTTCTGGTCTGGCTGAACAGAACAAAGAAATCCAGGGCTGCTGGATTCAGATACTTTCTGTTTCATACCCTGGGCGGTCTATTTTTGCTGGGAGGCCTGCTGCTCAGGTACTGGGACGTGGGCAGTTTCGCCTTCACCCCCATTGATCCCTCTGCTGCAGCTTATTACGATTACCTCATTCTTCTGGGGTTTGCTGTGAATGCAGCTGTAGTTCCCCTGCATGCCTGGCTGCCGGATGCCTATCCCAGAGCTACGGTCACCGGTGCAGTATTCATGAGCGCCTTTACCACCAAAACAGCCGTATATGTCATGGCCAGGGGGTTTGCCGGCTTTGAGGTGCTGGCCGTCATGGGCGTTATCATGACCATCTACGGTGTTTTTTACGCCACCATTGAAAACAATATCCGCCGCATCCTGTCCTACCACATAGTATCCCAGGTAGGATTCATGGTGGCCGGCATCGGCATCGGAACCGCCATGACCATGAATGGAGCCTGTGCTCATGCTTACGCTCATATTGTATACAAGGGACTTTTATTCATGGGCACCGGCGCCCTTCTTTACGCAGCCGGCACAGCCAAGCTCACTGAACTGGGCGGACTGGTATCCAGACTGCCTCTGGTCTTTATTGCTTATGTCATTGGAGCCATATCCATATCCGGTTTCCCTCTGTTCTCAGGCTTTGTCAGCAAAACCATGACCATCGAAGGAGCAGCCCAGGCCCACAGGTACTGGCTGGCCCTGGGCATGGAATTCGCTGCTGTGGGAACGTTTCTGTCTGTGGGAATCAAGCTGACCTATTTCGCTTTTTTCTCCAAACCGGACAGCACCAGGGAGCTGAAGCCCATTCCGGGAAACATGTACCTGGGCATGGCCCTGGCCAGCCTAATCTGCTTTGTTCTTGGTGTTTATCCCAAGCTCCTGTATGACCTGCTGCCTCATGAGGTCACCTTCCATCCCTATTCAGCCTGGAAAGTGCTTATGACCATGCAGCTCATGGGCTTTGTGGGTCTTGGTTTCTACTTCCTGCGCTTTAAGCTCAAGCCTGAAAACAAATTGAACCTGGATTTTGACTGGTTTTACCGCAAAGCCGGCAGTCTCTGCCTGGCTCTGGCCAGAAATCCTGTGGAAAGGCTGGACAATATCTGGACCACTGTCTATTCGCGCCTGGGCCTGCGGGGGCTCATGGGCATGGCCAAGGGGTCTTCCCAGTTTGACCGGGAGGATATTGACCGCGTGGTGGACGGCACTGCCTATGGTGTCATGAAAATAGGCAGAAATATCAACCAGACTCAGACCGGCTATATTCAGGACTACCTGGCCATAGCCGTTTTCATTGGTCTTATCGCGGCAGCCCTGGTGCTTTTTGTCTGATTCAAGGGAACAAGAGATAACTATTTTAAACTGCTGGAGCCAATACTCATGAATTCAAGCTGGCCGGTACTCAGCATACTGATTTTCTTTCCCCTGGCCGCCTCACTGCTGCTGGTATTTGTGCGCAGGGAACTCACTGTACGCCAGATATCTCTGGGAGCGGGCATAATAGAAATACTTCTGGCCCTGCCGCTTCTGAAATTCAAACTGGGGTTTGCCGATTTCCAGTTTGTGGAGTATTATCCCTGGATCCAACACTGGAATATCAATTATCACCTGGGCATTGACGGCGTCAGTTACCTCCTGGTGCTGCTCACTGTTTTTCTGCTTCCCTTCTGCGTCCTCTGCTCCTGGACCTATATTGGTCAGCGGGTCAAGGAATTTCACATCTGCATGCTGCTCATGACCTCGGCCTGTATAGGGGTTTTTGTGGCCCTGGATTTTGTGCTTTTCTACATCTTCTGGGAAGTCATGCTCATTCCGATGTTTTTGCTCATTGCCGTCTGGGGCGGACCGGAAAAGAAGTACGCTTCCATCAAGTTCTTCATCTATACCCTTGCCGGCAGCACCCTGCTTCTGGTGGCCATGGTGGCTTTTTACGTGGCTGGAGGCACCTTTTCCATACCTGAACTCATTAACTCCGACTTTACATTCCGCTTTCAGTTCTGGACATTTCTGGCCATGGCTGTGGCCTTTGCCATCAAGGTCCCCATGTTTCCCTTTCACACCTGGCTGCCTGCCGCCCATGTCCAGGCCCCTACAGCCGGATCAGTGCTTCTGGCTTCAGTGCTTCTGAAAATGGGCACTTACGGATTCATCAGATTCTGCCTGTCCATGACTCCGGAAGCCAGTGTCTATTTTGCACCTCTTATGGTGGGCATTTCCATCGCCTCCATCATATACGGCGGCCTGGTGGCCCTGGGGCAGACAGACATGAAAAAATTGATCGCCTACCCCTCAGTGGCCCACATGGGCCTTGTGACCCTGGGCATTTTTTTGCTCAACCTCAAGGGGCTGGACGGACCGGTAATTCAGATGATCAATCACGGCATTCCCACCGGAGCACTGTTCATGCTCGTGGGGCTGAGCTATGG
>CAZHCY010000266.1:0-3539 GCA_964531185.1 uncultured Desulfovibrionales bacterium
CACGGCTTCCTGCCCGGAGGCGGCGCCCGGAGGGGGACTGGCTCTCCCAGAGCTTGTTTTTCCAAGTCTGTGTTTGCATCAACCAGAAAACAGGCCCCTCAGGTGCCTGAGCCTTTGCTTTCCTTAAAAAGGGCTGAACTGTTACGCTGCCTGAAAAATCAAAGCTGCTAATCTTTACAGAATACCCTCAAAAAAACCAGTGTGTCAAACAATCTGTCAGGGGAATAAAGCCGTGCTGGTAACAGTTCAGCCATTTGCATAAAGCAGGGCTTCCTGCCCGGAGGCGGCGCCCGGAGGGGGACTGGCTCTCCCGGAGCTTGTTTTTCCAGGTCTTTGTTTACATCAACCAGAAAACAGCTCCCCCAGGTGCCTGAGCCTTTGCTTTCCTTGAAAAGGGCTGAACTGTTACCCGTGCTGAGGCTTTGTTACTCCTCTTCAGCCGGCGCAGCCTGCAGCTCCTGTCTGACCCGATCCAGAAAAGCCGGATCATCCGGTGAAATATCCAGAACAGCCTGGAAATGTTTTTCAGCCCTGTCCTGATCATTAAGGTAATACTTGAAGATGATCCCCAGATTGAAATGGCTGTGATAATTTTCCGGATCAATATCCAGCAGTTTCTCAAAATAGGTTACTGCTTCCTCATGGCGCTCCAGCTGAAAAAGACAGAATCCGGCCTGATTCAGAGCCATGGGATCCTCAGGTTCCAGGGCCAGCACTCTCTCCCAGAAATTAAGAGACCTTTCCCAGGCTTCCATGAGCATGAAGATATGAGCCAGTTCAGTCAAGGCCTGGACATTGTCGGGATTGCGTTCCACTTCGGTCATAAGCTCTGTAAGCTGGGACATCATGGCCTGTTCCTGCTGAGATGGTCCTGATCCGGTCTGAACAGTAATGCCGGGATCCTGAATTCTATCGATCAAGGACACGGCCAGAATGGCTGCCAGACAGATCATTGACACCAGGGCCGTGCTCTTTCTGACAAATCCTGGATTAATCATAGTATTATTCATCAGCGCTCATCTCCAGTTGCCTGACCTTCCGGGCAAGCTTTTTCTGGGTCAGGGCCAGAAAAAGCACGTATCCCCCCAGTCCTGCCCAGACCACAACATTGGCGACAATAAGATAGGTCATGCAAAATCTCTCACAAGTTTGTCCCTGGATTCATGCCGGTTTTTCAGCAGAACCGGATATGCACCAGGGAAATTCAGAATATAAACAGATTCTTTATTCTGTGCCCTATTTCCAGCTGCCTGAGCCTGATTAAAGCCAGGCCTGCAATAAAAATTCCCCAGGCAGCCAGGCAGAAAAGCACAGTGACCAGCATTTCCTGCTCCAGTCCTCCGCCGCGGGAAGCAAACACTGCCGGATGAATACTGCGCCACATCCTGGCCGACAGAAAAACCAGGGGGACATTCAAAAAAGCCACCACTCCGAGCACCGCAGCCACCATCCTCATTTTTTCCGGATTGTCCACAGAATGTCTCAAAACCATGTAGCCGGCATAGATAAACCACATGATCAAAGTGGTGGAAAGCCTGGGGTCCCAGGTCCACCAGGTGTTCCAGGCGGCTCTGGCCCACAAGGAGCCGGTAATCAGAGCCAGCCCGCTGAACAGAAGTCCCAGTTCGGCACATGTCTGAGCCAGCCGGTCATAAAAGGGTTTTCTGCGCAAAAGATATATTACGCTGGCCAGAAATACACCAAAAAAACTGATAAGGGCCCACCAGGCCAGAGGAAGATGAAAATAAAAAACCTTCTGGATTATGCCCATGGTTGCTTCCACTGGAGCGTATATCCAGATAAAATACTGGGCTGCAGCCAGAGCTATTCCTCCTGCCGGACCCAGCACTGCTGCAGATTTTGTCATTGTTGCATCATCAGGCATAATGGTGCTGTCACCTGTTTTTCAGTATTCTTTGTACAGAAAAGGAAACAGGAGCATGGCTGCCCCGGAAAAAATCCCTCCAAAAGCAAAGGCTATACCCAGCCAGGAGCTGAAGTCCTGATCTGCTTCAGTACCCATAAAGGTTTCACCTAAGCGGATACCAGCCAGCAGCAGAGGGATCAGAAGGGGAAATATAACCACGCTCAAAAGTGAATCCCTGGCAGCATGACCCTGGGAAACCGCCCCCAGAAGAGACCCCATGGCCACCAGGCCCCAGTCCACCAGAATAATCACCGCCAGAAAAAGCACTGGATCCCTGATGCTTTCCTGCCCCAGAAAGACCACCATGGCCGGGAAAAACACAGCCTGGTTCAACAGCAAGAGCACCATGCCTGTAACAGCCTTGCCCAGCCATATATGCTGCAGAGGCAGTGGCGACAGCAAAAGAGCGGTCCGGGCCTGATTGGTCTCCTCCAGGGAATACAGGGTATTGAACACCAGTATCAGAGCAAAGCTGGTGGCCAGCCAGAAAATGGCCACAGCAGCCCGGGCGGAAATTTCATGCCCCGGCGGGGAAGACAGGCTGAAAACAAAAACCAGTATCATCCCCAGCAGGATGGGTTGAAAAATGCCTGAACCATGGGAAAAGACAAGTTTGATATCTTTGCGGATGATGCTGGCAAAGCTGAGACTCAATGTCTGTATTCCCGCTCCCATTCAGTGAAATTTTTTGCAGATCCGGCAAACTGGACCTGTTTGCGGTCCAGATAATACACTTGATCAGCCATTTCCAGGTCCTCTTCCAGAGTATGACTGATCCAGACCGTGGCCATGCCCTGACTGGTGCCCTGACGGATCAAATCCTTAAGCAGGCTTCTGGACAAAGCATCCAGACCAGTGCCCGGTTCATCAAGAAGCATCAGCCTGGGTTTAATCAGTAAAACCCTGGCCAGGCTCAGGCGCTGCAGCATGCCCCTGGAAAAAGTGCCTGCCTTTTCCAGGGCAAAGGTCTTTAAACCAACCAGTTTCAAAAGCTCATTCAAAGCCCTGTCATGTCCGGGCCTGGCATACACTCCGGCCCAGAATCTCAGGTTGTCCAGGGCAGAAAGCCCTGGATAGACAAAAGTGCTGTGCCCCAGACAGGCCATTTCCCTGGCATGAAAATTATGACTTGCCTGACCTGTTGTCGGACTTATCAGGCCGGCAATAATATTGATCAGGGTGGTCTTGCCGGCACCGTTGGGTCCGGCCACCATGATTACGCTGCCCGGGCAGATCTTAAGGCTTATATTTTTAAATACCAGCCTTTGATCAAAAAAATGGCTGACCTTTTCCAGAACAGCCAGGCAATCCCTGTTCAGATCTGCATTCATGGTCGTCAGGAGTCAGGAGTTAAAAATCAGTACTGACCAAAGATCATGCCTGAGACTGTCCATTGCCTGCAGAATCCTTTCTGATCCTGACCCTGGCAAGAAGCAGAAAACAGGTCACAAATACCAGAATGCTGCCTATCCATATCCAGTTCACCAGAGGAGCAATGTTCAGCTTCAGGGTGACCCTGTCCTCTTCATCAAAGGCCAGGATAGATGAATAGAGTTCATTGCCCAGGGAGGGAATCACAGACACTTCGGAATAAGCTGAATCAAAATTCCGG
>CAZHCY010000267.1:0-3537 GCA_964531185.1 uncultured Desulfovibrionales bacterium
ATTCAACAATGCATCTTTAATTCTTGCCTGGTTGAAATTCAAAGAAAATGCCGCATTATAGGCAGATCTAACAAGTATATTTATCAGAAAATATTAACTTTTTCGCTTTTTGCAAATCATAATATGGATGGAATCATTATACCAGCTTGATTGTTTTTTTAAGCTTGTTCCCGACAGAATAGTCAATAATCTTGTCCCGTTGAAGCCTGCCCACAACTATCCCTGGGGCAATCTGCATTTCTTTGGCAAAAGATTTGATTTTTTCAAGTGAAACAGGTCTATTCTTTAATAATTGTGCATACTTTTGTGGAGGGATAAGCATGTTCATAGCAAACTTGTCAGCCTTGATTTCTTTTTCATCCTGGCTGATGCTGGTGTTCTCCTTGATGAATACTTCCTTTTTTCCGTGCAAAAGGACATGACCAGCCTCGTGAAATAAAGTGAACCAGAAATGATCGTCTTTTTTGTATCTGTCACTGAGCTGAATTATGGCCTTATCCTTACTCAACCAGCGGGTTGCTCCACTGACTCTGGTTTCAGGAAGTTCTGGAAGAAAAACAACCGCTACTCCGCATTGAGAACAAATATCTCTTATTTGCGGCAGGTATTCTTCAGGTGACAACACGCTAAGTTTCCGGAGTTCCGACAAAGACTTTTTGAACAGGTTTTTATCAAAAGGTTCACATTTAATTGAATCTGCCAGAATTTCACCCCTTCTCAACCAGGCGGCGACAGCATTTGGATTTGCACTAAATGCGGATGTTTGTCTGAATGATGCATGATTTATCCAGATATTTTCCCAGCTTTCCCAGCTGGCTACCCGAAAAAAGGATAACAACTCAGACAATTGAGCCACAGGATCTTTCTGCTTCTCTATCCAGCCTAATCCAATCATAGTACTAATTGGAAATTTTTTCAGATACGATTTATTTTCAGCCAAAAGCTCCCTTTCTTTTGTTTCAGCAAGATATCTTCTGTACATATGTTCCAGATTACGCCAGAAAGACGCGTTAATTCCCAAAACACGTTCCAGTTTCAAGGCAGTGTCCTCTGTCAGGCTGGCCTTGCCCTTTATAACTTCATTGATATGCTTCTCTGTTACTCCCATTCTAAGGGCCAATTGTGCCTGGGTCATGCCCATGGCCCCAATGGTTTCCAGAAGTGTTTCTCCTGGAGGAAATACAAAGTCTGGGCTGTATTCATTTTTTCTTACGTTTGCCATGGTAATCCTCTACTCTTTCTATTTGGATTGTATAGACCCGGCTCCAGTCAAGACCTCCATCTTCTTTGCCAGGGAAGGGAATCTGGGCAACAGTAAAAATAAGGCGGTAAGGATGATCCAGGTTTACAGCCAATTCCCCTTTGCGGTCTCCCTGGAGCTCATGGCAATAAAGCTGAGGTAACTGCAGTGCCGTGGACAAGTCAGGCATAGCATTCAATTGCTGCATACGCTTCATGATGAGTTGAGCCCGCTTTTGCCCGTATTTTTTAATGAGCCGGTTGTAGTCATTAAAAACTTTTTTAAGTGAGCTGTTTTTAAAAACTATATCCATACCCAATGTCTGTCAATTTTTATTAACCAATTTGGTTAATTATTTTCAAAAAAGTTCCATGCTGCCCCATAATCAGCTTCTCTGTCGCACTTATCAAACGGGGGCAGGTATTCTATGGTTTTCTCATATGGGCCGGTGGGCAGGGTGCTGTCTGTGACTGTGCGAGTCAGGGGTTGTCCGGATTTGGACACGCGGATCATCCGGCCCTGGTCGTCCCTGACTTCTTCTGTGAGATCATTCCACTCAGGTCTGGAAAAACCTACCCCGGTCAGGCCTTTGGAATTAGTGAATACAATACGGCCATTCTGGTCATACCAGGTATCAGCCTCGTACTGGCGCATGACCGGGAACTGGACCCGGTAAATGGTCTTGAGTTCTTCCAGGGTCAAGCCCAAAGCCTGGGCAGTGAGCACATCTATCTCCACCAGGGCCTGGCGTCTGGCATAGTCAGTGCGCAGAGCACAGCCACGATGCCATTTGGGTGTCAGGTTGCGGAAGAAAGAATCCAACAGGCGCGGATCATCCTTGGCCCAGGAGTCGGTGGCAAATGAATCCTGCCAGCATGAGGACCAGAGGGTGGCGTAAAGACTGGTTAGGCAAGTTATGATAAGTGATCTTATGCTCAACAATCCAGAATTGCCTATCATTGGTAACATTCTTAGAGTTGATTCATAAACATCACTTCTGCCAGTAGTTTTTAAGTAAAAATCATAAATAATGCTATTGCAAAGGGTCGAAAGCATAAGAAGGCTTTTACTATTTTTAAAAGTAAATGACAGTACAGGATGAATATGAGCGGCTTTATTGGGAATAATGCTGCCAATCAAAGACCTTTCTGCAGATGCCCCAAACATTCTTCTAAAAACCAACCGATAATGATCAGTCACCGGACTCCCATCCCAGGGCACCTTTGGGGTGCGGCGGTCATATTCCTCTCTGGAGCAATCAGGCACATAATTGGTCCTGGGCAGGTAATCATCAGGAAGGCCAGTCAGGTCCAGGATATCGTAATGCGAGTTCAGAGTGCATTCTTCTCTCGGGGTTTTGTAAAATGGATTGCCCACAAAAAAGTGAGGGCCGGAAAGTATCCATTCTTCAGATGTATCCGGGAACCTTGTTTGACGGCGGATTGTTCCGTCTCTTTGTGCATAAGTTTCGTCAAACATAACAGTTGAAAAATACTCGTTCTTCAAATCTCCAAGCTTCCCTGGCTGAGCTGCAAACTTTTCCAGCACACTCACCAGCTCAACAGTATGCAGTGCTGGAAGTCTGGCCTGCAAAGACGGTGTACCGGCAGGGTCATACAGGCTGGCAAACAGGGATAGTTCCTTTTCAGTAACAGAAATCAACCTGGAAGCATGGCCATGCACATTCCATTTATTGTCTTCATCCTTGATGCCTGGAACAGGACCTCGCCCATTATGCTCAAAACAGACATCCACAGTATTTGGCACAAATAAATTGGCGATATGAACAAAAGAATAGTTATCCCTCGAACCAGAATAAATGTTCACACTGAAAGAATTATGATGGTCAATATCTGAAAATAACTTCAACTCATTATGAAACTGAAAATGATACCTGAGCCTGGGATAAACAGCTTCTCTGAGCTTCCCCCCTTTGGGATCATCATAAATACCTTCAGGATGCAGAAAGCCTGACACCCCTTGTTTTGTGCCGTACCTCCAGGCCTGGGGCAGAAAGCATTTATACAGGTTGGACTGCATGCGGTGCAGAACCGGATAATTTTGCTGGGCGTTGAGAAAAAGCTGAGTACCTTCTGCCTCTTCATAAGCCTGAAGATAAGATGACGTCAGGCTGAGCCTTTCCAGTGTCTCGCTGCGCAACCTGGCCAACCTGGTGGCACTCATCTTTTTTAAGACAAACAAAGGTTCATGGTCGCCCATGACACCGCTTTCCTGCCATTCCACCTTGATCCACGGCGGATTCCCCAGGATCAGATCAAACCCTCCCCGGTCCTCTA
>CAZHCY010000268.1:0-3526 GCA_964531185.1 uncultured Desulfovibrionales bacterium
AACCAGCGAAGCCACAATGGTCTCGGCCATCTTTTCCAGCTCCACCACCTGGTCGGCCAGCCCCTCGTCCACGATGGCTTTGGGCATCCCGTATACCACGCAGGTCTCTTCACTCTGGGCCAGAACACGCCCGCCCATATTCTTAAGTTCCCTGATGCCCAGAAGACCATCATTCCCCATTCCGGTCAAGACCACTCCCAGGGCCCTCGCTCCCACACCCCGGGCCACTGAGGAGAACAAAACATTGGCAGAAGGCTTGTATAAAGCATCACAGGGCTCCATGGAAACCACAGCTTCAATCCTGGAGACTTTCTGGCTGATTAAAAGATGCAGCCCCCCGGGTGCAATATATGCCCAGCCGGGCCTGATAACATCCCCGTTTTCAGCTTCGCGCACATTCAGGGGGGTGGACTCATTGAGTCTTTTGGCAAAAGGCCCGGTAAAGGCTCCGGGCATATGCTGGGCAATGAGGATGGAAGCTGGAAACTCTGCAGGCAGATGGCTCAAAATCTTCTGTACCGCCGGGGGACCGCCCGTGGAAACTCCAATGGCCACAATATCCCGCTGAATTTTGCCTGAAGGCGGAATTTCCCTGACAGGTCTGTGCACCAAAGCTCTGGAAGGGCGCTGCAGAAAGGCCAGTCTGGAGGTGCGGGCCTTTTTTCTGGCCACCGCCCTGACCTTGTCCTGAAGGTCTTTTTCTATCTTGACAATATCAAGGCTGACCTTGGAGAGCTGCTTGGGAATAAAATCCACAGCCCCCAGTTCCATGGCCTTGAGAGTGGCCTCAGCCCCGTCTGTGGTCAATGAACTGACCATGATCACCGGTCTGGGCATTTCCATCATGATATGCTTCAAAGCCGTCAGACCGTCCATTACAGGCATCTCTATATCCAGAGTCACCACATCTGGATCAAGCCTGCGGATCAGTTCCAGACCTTCCTGTCCGTTGCGGGCTATGCCCGCAACTTCAATTTCCGGATCCTTCTTGAGCATTGTGCTGATGGCCTTGCGCATGAAGGCCGAATCATCCACCACCACCACTTTTATTATCTTATTCATGTGCTTGCCAGTAATCCGGGACTGATGATTTTCACTGGACCGGGAATCCTGAATAAAAAAGTTTCATCCGCCTGCCAATGACCGGACCGGGACCGGGCCGGATAAGGTTAAAGGTTAAAAGTTAATGGTAAAGATAAAGAAATCAGGCTGTTGAAGCTGATAATGATGCGGACATTCAGAATTCTGGAAATTGTCAGTAAATACAAGACGTTGATAGAGAATTTTTGACTGTCAAGTTGTAACAGTTTAGCCCTTTTTAAGGGCGCAGGGGACAGGCACCCCGTCACCCACTTGAGCTGAATTTTTGAAGTTGAATGCCTGTTGGATTGCCAAGTGGGTGACGAAAGAGCCAGTCCCCGTGCCTCATGCAAACGGACTGTTAAAAGTTTTTTTATTTGTGCAAGAAACAGGTTTGGAAAAACAGGCGCCGGGAGGGCCGGTCCCCATACCAGGGACGCAGGCAATCGCCGTTTAGACCCCCTGAACGGCTGCCTTTTTATGTCTGCCAGGGGCTGATATACCCTGCTGAATATCTGGACCTTTGAATCTACCTGCGCTCAAATGTAAGGGGCATGGTCTTCATATCATTCTGGACTGCTTCAAAGCCTTCCTTGTCCACCAGGCTGATCCAGCTTTGAACAAGTTCCCCTTCCCACTGAGTTCCGGCACCGCCAAGCAGAATGTCCCGGGCCTTTTCCCAGGGCAGGGCCCCGCGATAAGCCCTGTCTGATGTCATGGCCTCAAAAGCGTCCACCACACTGACTATTTTGGCCAGATAGGGAATTTTTCCGTCAGCTATGCCCTCCGGGTATCCTTTGCCGTCAATCTGCTCATGATGATGATAGACTATGGGCAGAATCTCCTTAAGAGACCAGACCTGGGACAGAATATCCCTGGCTATCACCGGATGGGATTTCATTACTTCAAATTCTTCATCCGTCAGCTTGCTGGGTTTGTTCAGAATATGGTCAGGAATGCCTATCTTGCCGATATCATGCAGCACTCCGGCAGTATACAGAGTATCCAGCTCTGTTCCCTGCAGCTTGAGATGGCTGCCGAGCTTCATGGCATAAACCGCTACTCTTTCCGAATGTCCTTTGGTATAGTAATCTTTGGCTTCCACAGCCTTGGCATAGGACCGGATAATGTCAATGTTCTGGTCCCTCATCCTGGTGTACATTTTGGCATTCTGGATGGCTGTGGCCACATGAGCGGCAAACACGGTGAGAAGCTGCAGGTCGTCATTGGTGAATTTGTTGCTGCCGGAGCGCAAAAGGACCACAGCCCCCACTTTGTTCATCTGGGAAAACAGGGGCACTGTAGCCACTGAATAGGGGAATTCCTGTCCGGCCAGCAGGGGCTCGTCCCGGGCATTGGTACTGTCCAGCAGGAAAGAGGATGTTTTTTCCAGAGATTTCTGAGCCAGCTTGTGGATCCTGGAAAAAAGCTGGGGATCTTCCCTGAATATTCTCCCCCTGACCACGGACTTGACCAGATCAGGGCCTCCTTCCCGGCGCAGAAAAAGCACTGCACTGTCCGGGGCAAAATTTCTCTGCACCTGAAGCACAAATTCATAGCAGATTGACTTGAGATCCAGCTGGGAATTGAGAGCATTGCTCAGGTTGAGCATCCGGACTATGTTGCTCAGCCGTTTACGCTCCATTCGGGATCTTCTGTCCCGAACCACCTTGCTCACTTTGACCAGAAGATGATTAATATTAAATGGCTTGGGCAGATAATCCGCAGCACCCATTTTCATGCATTCCACTGCAGTCTCAATGGTTGCGAATCCGGTCATGACCAGAAAGTCAATATCCAGCCCCTGTTCCTTGATCTTTTCCAGGAGCTCCAGACCGTTCATCACCGGCATTCTCAGATCGGAAATGATCAGGTCAACGTCCTGGCCGGCAGAAATCATTTCCAGGGCCCGCTGCCCGTTTTCAGCCTGGAGCACGCTGTAGCCTTCGTCTTTCAGGGCGTCCTTGCAGATTTCGCGCAGACTTTCTTCATCATCCACAACCAGTATGTTTACAGAGCTGTTGTTTTCATCCATGTCAGCCTTTCCGTTTTTGACCAGGGATTTTATTGATTCAGCTCAGCTGGCACTCAGCCCCCTGGATTTGAGATTGATTTTTTATCCCCTCTGAGATACATGTAAAATCTTTATGTCGGGATGTGGCTCAGTCTGGCAGAGCGCACCGTTCGGGACGCTGAGACCCGGGGTTCGAATCCCCGCATCCCGACCAGCATTATGCCTTTAAGCCTGCAGGCTCACAGAATTTCCCCTTGCCGGCCGGATTACAGCCCGGTATTTTCAACCCGAATCCTGTCCTTTTCCCCTGGTTTTTTGCTTTTCTTACCATTGACCGGACATCTTCCCACGCAATGATAGTCAAAACCCAGGTCCGCAGCCATTGTCGGTGAATACAGATTGCGCCCGTCAAATATGACCGGCACGGCAAGC
>CAZHCY010000269.1:0-3519 GCA_964531185.1 uncultured Desulfovibrionales bacterium
AAATTCCTCAGGCAGGGATGTATTTTGCAGGATTTCCACTGCCTTCTGATGTTCTCCCATGAGCTGGCTGACTTTGGCCTGGCCCAGTACAGCCAGGGGGTGCATGTCCGACCCCTGGTCAGCCAGTTTCTGAAAACTGTCCAGGGCCAGTTCATATTGTTCTGTGTCCATGGCAGTTCTGGCCATTTCCAGCAGGGCGGCCGCTTCAAGCCTGTTTGGAGCGGCTGCAAGAAATTCCTTAAGGCCGGCGATTCTTTGATCCGGATCTTTTATGGAGAGCACGGATTCAAGCTCCTGGTTGGCAGCGGATACTTTTCTGTCCTGCAGAAAAGAATAAAGTGAATAGCCGGCGGCTGATACCAGGATGACCGTGATTACCACCACAATGGTCCGGATATGGTCCCTGATCTTTTCCAGAAAAGGGTGGGCGGAATCATCAGCTTCACTGATCAATCTATCCAGAAATCCTTTTTGAGGATTGTCACTCATGCAAAGCTCCTTGAAATGGGGCTGAGAATTATCATCTCCAAAAGGGGATGATCATAAGTTTCAGCTGATTGTAAAAATGGGGACGGATCCCTTTGCCTTGAAAAAAAGCTCATTTATTTAAGCGGCAAAAGAACACGTCCCCTGGATGACGCAAATATCTGGCCGCAGCCAGAGTAAATTATAGTATCAAGTAAAATATCTTAGGCAAAGCCGGATTTTTTTTCAACAAAATTATTTTTCCAAAAAAATCTTACTCAAGTTCATTACAGGGCGGCCATGATTTTTTCCACTGCCCGGGCCAGAGCTTTGGAAGCCGGACTTTGCGGGTGGGTCTTTACATATATGTAGCCTTCATCCCCGGAACGGACAATTTCAGGGTCTATGGGCACGGATCCCAGAAAGGGGACCTCCATTTCCTCGGCCAGAAGCTTTCCTCCCCCGGAAGTGAAGATATCCAGGTGCTCCTGACATTTGGGGCAGACATAACCGCTCATGTTTTCAATAATGCCCAGGATAGGGGCGTTGAGTTCCCGGCAGAAAGTCACTGACCTGCGTACGTCATCCACTGCCACGGCCTGAGGGGTGGTGACGATGAGGGCCTTGGAGTCTTCTCCGGCCAGTTGAATGGCGGACATGGGTTCATCCCCGGTTCCCGGGGGGCAGTCAATGATCAGGTAATCCAGATCGCCCCAGGCCACATCCTGCAGAAACTGCCTGATCAGCCCCATTTTGATCGGTCCCCTCCAGATAACGGCCTCCCTGCTGCTGGGCAGCATGAAGCCCAGGGACATAACCCACAGATTGGGTCCCCAGGGGATAGGTTCAATATAGTCTTTTTCAATATGGGGCCTTTCCTGGGACAGGCTGAGAAGCCGGGGTATGGTGGGTCCGTGAACATCAACGTCCAGCAGCCCCACTTTATAGCCCTTAAGGGCCAGGGTGACGGCCACGTTGGCGGCCACTGTGCTTTTGCCCACGCCGCCTTTGCCGCTCATGACAACGATTTTATTCTTGATGCGGCCCATTTTTTGTTTGAGCCTGGCATCCTTGTCCTCTTCTCCGGACGGGCCTGAGCAAGAAGAAGCCATTTTTAGATCCTGCATTGAATTTTTCCTCCTGAAAAGCCGCTCTCTGGGCGGCCTGAAATGAATTTACTTTTTTTTCAGTTCAACTTCTTTTCTAAGCCATTTATACCAGTCTTCCATGCCTTCCATGGTCCTGGCGGAAACAGAAAAAATCTGAATGTCGTCCCTTAAACTCCTGGCAAAATTGGAAGCCTTTTCCAGACTGAAATCCACATGGGGCAGCAGATCCATCTTGTTCAAAAGCAAAACACTGGATTCAGCAAAGATAAGGGGGTATTTTTCCGGTTTGTCATCCCCTTCCACCACGCTGAGAATGGTGACTTTATGATCCTCACCCACTGAAAACTCTGCAGGGCAGACCAGGTTGCCCACATTTTCCACAAACAAGATGTCCACATTTTTCAGATCAAGCTGGGAAGCTGCTTCAAAGACCATGGAGCCGTCCAGGTGGCAGCCGCCTTCGGTATTGATCTGGATGGCCTGGGCACCGGTGGCGGCCACTCTTTCCGCGTCATTGCTGGTCTGCAAATCTCCTTCAATGACCGCCATACTGAATTCTTCCTTGAGCTGGGACAGGGTTTTTTCCAGCAGGGTGGTTTTCCCGGCTCCTGGAGAACTCATGAGGTTGATAACCAGGATCTTTTTTTCCTGAAAAAGGGTTTTCAGCTGATCAGAGATCCTGTCATTGGCCTCAAGAATTTTTCTGACTACTTTAATCTGCATGGTTTTTCTCCGAAAATACGGCCCTTGGCAACAGTTCAGCCAGGTGCGTGCAGCTGGGCTTTCTGTGCCGGCCAGTTTAAATAATCAAGAATTGCAGCAGTTCAGCCCTTTATTGGGAAAACAAGGCGCCCCAGCGCCTGTATTCTGGCTGATGTAAACCCAGACCCGGAAAAACAAGCTCCGGGAGAGCCAGTCCCAGTGCCACCAGTAAAGGGCTAAACAGTTATCAAAAATTTAAATTTTTAAAACAGGTTCAGGCCGATGCCGCATGAACCCGGCCCAGGCTTTCAAAAACCAGGGTGTCAGGGGATCAGAATTTATTCAGCCTCCAGTTCATCAATATAAAGTTCTTTTCCGGAAATTATTTCATGGCCGAACTCAGCCTGACAATGGGTGCAGGTCATGATCATCAGGTCTCCCTGGGGGGAGAATTCCCGGCCGCATTCCCGGCATCTGGCCACCAGCGGCACTTCCTGAGTTTCCAGGACTGCTCCCTGGAGGGGGGTGTCCATGGTCATGGCTTCAAAGGCGGTCTGCAGGGCTTCCGGCACTATGGCTGATATGCGTCCGTACTTGATCTTGACCCGGATCAGCCTGGTTACTTCATGCCTGGCCATTTCCTGTTCTATGATGCCCACCAGACTGTGGGCAATGGACATTTCATGCATGTTCTGGATACCGGAAGTTAAGGCTTGCACCAGGCAGCAGTAAAAATGAGCTGCCTGTAAACTGTTCAGCCGGTTAAATGTTCAGCTGGTAAGCAGCAATATGATTTCTGATTCTTTGTCTTGATTTTTCCATCCTGATTTTCAGGGACTGCCTGTATTCCACCAGGTCCAGGCTGGATCTGGCCACCCCTGAAGTCATGGCCGCCTCAGCAACAGCTGTGGATTCCCACTCAATGATCCTGGAGTCCAGGGGCTTGGGGATGACATAGTCAGGGCCGAAGGAGAGTTCTTCAAGGCCGTAGGCCTCAAGCATGTCTTGAGGTACGGGTTCCTTGGCCAGGTCAGCCAGGGCGCAAGCAGCTGCAATTTTCATTTCCTCATTAATGGTCCTGGCGCTGATATCCAGGGCCCCTCTGAAAATAAAGGGAAAACCGGATACGTTATTGACCTGATTGGGATAATCCGAACGTCCGGTTCCCATGATGCAGTCGGGATTGGCCGCCTTGGCCTCTTCATAGGAAATCTCAGGATAAGGATTGGCCATGGCAAAGATG
>CAZHCY010000270.1:0-3517 GCA_964531185.1 uncultured Desulfovibrionales bacterium
GGACTTCCCTTAAGGAAAACCTTGAAAGGTTATTGGAAACTCAGGGTAGGTGACTGCCGGGTAGTTTATAACCAGCATAAAACAGTCACGGCCCACAAATTACTGAATCTTCTCAGGCTCACCCAGCATCTCACTCAGAGCCTTACCATTACCCATTACGTGCGGTCCGGTATACTGCCAGTTCAGCCTTAAGCTCCTGTATTTTTTTGTCCACAAACTGGATGGACCCAAGCTGGTTCTTGGCTTCGTCTGAGAGTTTGTCTGTGTCTTGCTGTTTTCCTTCCGTGGTGATTGTTGGCATAGTTTGTTTCTCCTTAACCAGCATTAATATCTCTCTTATCAGCGAAAATCAGGTGCAATCAGCGGCTAAAAAACTCTTTATCTTTGCCTTGATGCTTGAGGAATGAAGCCAGAAGATATTCCAGCTGCAGATTTCGCAGATCTACGCAGATGTTCCAGGAGTCGATTAACGCAAGGAAAAAACCGCTGATCTGTTAGTTTAAATCCACTTATTGTGTTGAGGAACTTTAAAAATACTTTAATATATAGGTGTTTAACCTTTTTTTGCAGTCATATTTGTGTTGCCAATTATCATACCGGTAACAGTTTAGCCCTTTTTAAGGGCGCAGGAGGCAGGCACCCAGCGTTTGTTTTTTGGTTGATGTTAGAAACAGGGTTAGAAAAAACAAGCGCTGGGGGAGCCGGTCCCCTGCCTTATGCAAACGGCTAAACTGTTACTCATACCGGGGACCGATAAATGACCACTTCCACAACAACCAGGAACAGATATCTTTTCTATGTTCAGGGTCTGGCAGGCGCTTTGCTGTCCGCAGGCATACTTACATTTGTTTCTATCCTGTCTTTCAGAGAAATAAGATCGGAATTTCCTTTTCATGCTGTCATGATCATGGAAGGCCTTTCCGCCTTTTTGACGGCCTCTGCCCTGCTGGCTGTGGTCTGTTTTGCAAAAAAATGGACCAGACCTGAACAAGGCAGGATATGGCTAATGCTGACCATGGGGATTGGCTTGTTTTTCTTGTACGCGGCAATGGACTTTGCAGACAATTTTCTGGTGGTCCATTATGGAGACGGACTGCTGGAACTGTTCAAAGAGATTGCCCTGCTGCTGGGGATCACGATTCTGGTCAGTGGTTCCGTAATCTGGATCAGAGACTTGCTGCGCACCCGTGAGCAGCTTTTGAAAAGAGAGCAGAAACTGCAGGAGAGTGAATCAAAGTTTAGAAGACTGTTTGATTTGTATCCTGATGCAACCTTGCTCATTGATGCTGAAACCGAACTGCCGGAACAGTTCAACCGCGCGGCCCATGAGCAACTGGGTTATACTGCCCGGGAATTTTCCAGGCTCAAGATTTCAGATTACGAGGCCAAAGAGACTTCTGAAGATGTTGCGCGGCATATTGAACATATTTCAAAACACGGCCGGGATGATTTTGAAACCCTGCACCGCCGCAAGGACGGCGCTCTGATCGATGTTCATGTCACGGTCATCCTTCTTCACCTGGAACCCAAATCTTTTCTTTTGTGTGTATTTCGCAATATTTCAGATAAGAAGTCAGCAGTCCATGCTCTGGAGCAAAGCGAGCAGCGCTTTCGCGACGTTGCCGAGGCTGCCGGTGAATACATCTGGGAGATTGATTCCAGCGGTACTTACACCTTTTTGACACCCCGCGTGGAAGAGCTTCTGGGACGTAAGGCTGAAGAATTACTCGGGTACTCTCCTTTTGATTTTATGCCTGAGGCAGAGGCGGAGCGGGTGGAAAAGCTCTTAGCAGTATGGGCGGAAAAGAACCAGTCCTGGCAGGGGCTGGAACATCAGTCCATCCGCGCTGACGGCAGGATTGTCTGGCAGAGAGTCAGTGGTCTGCCCATGCTGGACTCCCAGAATCAGTTTCTCGGGTTCAGGGGGACCGGCCTGGACATGACCCCTGAAAAGGAAGCCTGGCTGGCCCAGCAGGAGCTTTCAGATCGTCTCAGTCTGGCAACGCAGGCCGCACAACTGGGAATCTGGGATCTGCGTCTGTCTGATAATTATCTGGAGTGGGATGAGGGAATGTTTCGCATTTATGGACTTGAACGCAGCCGGTTCAATCACGCCGTAGAAGACTGGCTAAACATGCTTCTTCCTGAATGCAGAGACCGGGCTGAAGAGGAATTTAAACAAGGAGTGGCCTCGGGCAAAACCTATTCCTCGGAGTTCAGGATCAGACGGGGAGATGGTGCAGTAAGACATATAGTGGCCATGGCCCAGGCTATAACTGATGAGAACGGCAATCCCGTGCGGGTTGTCGGAGTAAACCAGGATGGAACGGAGCGCAAACAGGCTGAGGAAAAGCTGCACGAGTACGCTCAGCAGGTCGAGCTTAAGAACATTGAACTGGACGCTGCTCTTATAAAAGCTGAAGCAGCCAGCCACTCCAAAAGCGAGTTTCTGGCCAACATGAGTCATGAAATCCGCACGCCCATGAACGCGGTCATCGGACTGAGCCAGCTTCTGCTTCAAACCACCCTGACGGATCAGCAACGTGATTATTTGAATAAAATTAAAGGATCTTCTCGCATGCTCCTGGGAATTATCAATGATATCCTGGATTATTCCAAAATTGAAGCGGGAAGGCTTGAGCTTGATATACACACGTTCAGGCTGGATGAATTGCTGGATCAGATGAAGGCCTTGTTTGGTCCTGCGGCAGGCCAAAAAGACCTGGAGCTTGTTTTCAGAGTTTCTCCGGATGTTCCCTATGTCTTGGAGGGGGATTCCCTGCGCCTGGGACAGATTTTTACCAATTTGCTGGGCAATGCACTCAAGTTTACTGAAAAAGGTCATGTGGAACTGGTGGTCAAAAGAGCAGGAGACGCAGGTCAGAGGTCAGAGGACAGAGGTCAGAGGACAGAAGAAATAAGTCAAAAGCTAGAGACACCAACTTTGGAGCCGGAAATGGGAACCGTCCATCTGCGTTTTGAAATTAATGATACCGGCATCGGCATGGATCAGGAACAGATATCCAGACTCTTCCAGGCCTTTTCCCAGGCAGATACTTCCACTACCCGCAAATACGGTGGTACCGGGCTGGGACTGGTCATCAGCCGGAAACTGATGGAGAAAATGGGGGGTAGACTGCAAGTCAAATCTTCTCCTGGAAAGGGAAGCAGTTTTTCTTTTGAACTGAGCCTGCCTGTATCCGGGAAGACTTATGGCGACCTGGAATGCGCCGGGCTTGAAGCGGGACGTGTGCTGGTGGTTGATGACCATGACGCCCCCAGGGCGGTGCTTAAGGAGATTCTTGCAGGCTGCATGATGGAGGTGGAGGAAGCCAGCAGCGGACAGTCTGCGGTGAATGCCGTGATAGCTGCGGACAAAGCCGGCAGGCCTTTTGATTATATCTTTATGGACTGGAAAATGCCCGGAGAACTGGATGGCCTTGGCGCTATCAACAAAATTCAGGAGTTGCACTCCCAGGGTATACTGGTGGAAAAATCGTCTCCAGTGGTTATTGTC
>CAZHCY010000271.1:0-3514 GCA_964531185.1 uncultured Desulfovibrionales bacterium
TGCCTGACCAAAATTTCCTGATTTTTCTCGAAATTTACAAACGGGTAATGCTCCCGCTGGGAATTATGGTTTTTGAACCCTGAACCTTGAACGCAGAACAGACAACGGAGAACGGACAACGGGGAACTCGGAATGCACAGGACAGATTGGCTGGAACTGTCAGCAGATATTTTGCTAAAAAAACATTAGGCACGGAAATTTTTATGAAAACATTATATCTTGACTACAGCAAGTGCATCGGCTGCGGGACCTGCGAAGCAGTCTGCAAATTCATTTATCAGGTTCCAAGAATAGTCATGACCAGAACTGCTTACGGTCTTCATGTTCCCCTTTATTGTCAGCATTGTGACAACCCCAAATGCATGAGGGTCTGCAAAGCCGGGGCCATCTATAAGGACCAGCAGGGCATAGTCAGGCTGGATGAAAAAAAGTGCACCGGATGCCAGAGCAAGAACTGCCTGGTGGCCTGCCCTTATGTAGCCATGATGTGCACAGGACAGAAATATCCTGTGACCAAATGCGACCTGTGCGCCACCCGGGGGAACCTGGGACCGGCCTGTGCAGCCATGTGTCCCTGCGACGCACTGGTTCTGGTCAGAAGAGAAGAAATCCCTGGTCTTAATACCCGGGCCTCCCAAGAGGCTTATGAACGGGTCAGAAAATTTGTCATCTGCCCGGACTGCCCCCCTCCCACTGATTAGCAGTCAGCTTTGCTTCAAAAGTGGTCCGCATATTGCTAATTTCTGTTGGGCAGGCAAAATATGCGTATAGAAAAGGAGCAAGGTTTTTCATGAGTCTTTACCCCATCCATTCATCGGGTTTTTCCGTAAGCAGAGTCAGGCAGAGCAGAAATCAGGGAGGCAAGGCCTGGGCTGTCCCCTGGTCGGATCTGATGATGGTCATGTTTATTTTATTTTCAGTATTGTACATGTTCCACGCCAGGGAAAACCCTGTATTTCTGCCGGATTCCCTCCTGGCTCCTCTGAAGGGGGGGGCTGGGTTTGAGAGGGACTTTAGTCTTGATCTTGACCCCATTTACCAGCTGGCCAGGGAATCCCTGGGAAATTCCAGTGAAGTGGGGCTGGACAGGACTGAAAAAGGCGACCTGATCATCTCTTTGCCTGGGAAGACTTTTTTTCATTCCGGGCAGACAGAACTTAATCCGGACTCCCATTATTATCTGAGAGAAATCTCCCAGGTGATTGCCCTGGCCCAGGGCAGAGTCATTGTATCCGGCTATGCCGAGCAGAGTGAAGATCCTGCCAATCAGTGGAAGGTTTCCGCTCTGCGGGCTGCAGCCATTGCTGCCAGAATTCAGCAGTACTCCGGTCTGAACCAGGACAGGATTGTTGTGCATGGCTATGGGGTCAGCCATCCCCTGGTGCCGGATAGTCAAAGAATAGCATCAGAACTGAACAGACGGGTGGAAATAAGGATACTGAACCAAAGACCCTGAAACAGGATAGGGGATTATGATCAATAGAACCATTGCAGCAGGATTTATCTTTTTTGCGGTTTTCAGTGCTGGATTCATGTTATCCGGGCAACCCGGCATGTATTTCAATGTCACAGCCATGGTTGTGGTTTTGTCGGGCACCCTGGGGGCTGGATGCCTGAGCTTCGGCCCGTCCAGGGTGAGACAGGCTCTGGCCAGGGCCAGATCTGCGTACCAGGAGGATGATCATGGCCAGAAAAGACTGGTGGATTCTCTGATGAGTCTGGGGCATCTGCACCGCAGGCATGGAATTGTCAACCCGGAAAGCATCAGGGAGAGGTTTCCTGAAGTTTCCAGGGGCCTGGAGCTGGTCAAGGATGGATACAAGGAGGAAGAAATCAGAGAAATAATATCCTCTGAAGCAGTATCCAGACAGATATCCAGCCAGGAACTGGAAAGGGTTTTTCGATCCATGGCCGCTTATGCACCTTCTTTTGGAGTGGCCGGGAGTGTTATCGGGCTCGTGGGGCTGCTCATGGGCATGGAAGATACCAGTCTGATCCTGAAGAACATTCCTGTTACCCTGGTATCTACGCTTTACGGCATAGTGCTGGCCAACTTTTTTCTGCTTCCGGCAGCTGAGAAAATCAGTCAGAAAACCGACATGGAAACCAGAGAGACAGAAATAATTCTCTGCGCCATGGTCAACATGCGGCGCGGAGCGGATTTCCTCAAGCTGCAGCGCATGCTCAACGCCATGGTACTCCATCCATGGTCCAGGGTGGAGGACACAGGAGCCTTCCGAAGAATCAGCGCCGGGTTCAGGCAGCAAAAGAAAACTCGGAGTATTTCTGGTGAAAACCCTGTGCAGGCCAGGGCTGACTGAATCGTTTTCACGGACAATCTTTAAGCCGGGGGCAGGAAAAGCTCTGCCAGAGGCTGGCCCGTTGTTGACTCATGTCTGAAGATGTTTAACTTCTGGTTGTAATCATCCTGCCGGGAACAGGGATGTACTTGAACAAGCAAAGCCTGTAAGGCGAAAAAAACCAGGGAGCAACAGACAATGGACAGACAGCCGGTGGTGGCGGGGCAGTTTTATCCGGGCCAGCCCGAAGCCCTGAAGAAAAAGGTCGTCCATTATATGCAGGGGATGCAGGGTGAGCAACGAACCCTGCTGGCCATGGTACCTCATGCAGGATACATATTTTCTGGAAGAGTAGCCGGTAAAACTCTGGCCGCAGCCAATCTGGCAGACAGAATGATTCTGCTGGGCCCCAATCATACAGGCAGGGGAAGCAGGATAGCGGTCTGGCCGGATGGCAGATGGCATGTGCCCGGGGCGAGCATCCAGGTGGACACGGATCTGTCAGCCATTCTGACCAGCATTCCCGGATTTGAAGCTGATTACCAGGCCCATCTCCAGGAACATTCCCTGGAAGTGGTCATGCCTTTTGTGTCCGCAATCAAGGACAATTGCTCCATGGTCCCGGTGGCTGTTTCCCATGCAGATCCTCAGGGGCTGATGGAGGCCGGACAGAGTCTGGGCAGGGAAATTAAATCCAGGAATCTGGATATTTCTTTGATCGTCAGTTCAGACATGAGCCACTATATTTCTCATGAACAGGCCAAGAAAATAGACAGCCTGGCCCTGGAAAGGATTCTGGCCCTGGATCCGGCCGGGCTGTACAGGACAGTCAGAGAGTATAATATTTCCATGTGCGGAGTGCTGCCCATGGTTCTTGGCCTGTCCTGCGCACTGGAGCTGGGGGCCCGGAACTCGGAAATGACTGTCTATGCCACATCTGGGGAGGTGAACAATGACTATTCACAGGTGGTGGGCTATGCTGGTATTCTTGTCAGCTGAAGTGCTATGCCCTGCACATACCCGGACCGGCAGCCAAAATCACAAGCAGCCTTTTCCTGTGCCGGGTCAGCTGTTTGGCAGTACAGGGCGCCAAATGCCTTTTGCTGCTGCAAAAGGGCCTTTGCTTCCGGGCAATGGGTGCAGCAGGTCAGATCGTAAAGGTTCAGCCGTTTGCATGAGGCACGGGGACTGGCTCTCCCGTCACCCGCTTGGCA
>CAZHCY010000272.1:0-3508 GCA_964531185.1 uncultured Desulfovibrionales bacterium
CCAACCTAGTGGTTAACAGCCACCCGCTCTGCCGATTGAGCTACCGGGGAACAATGGGTGAAGGAAGATTCTTATATTGCTTGTTTTGGCAAGTCAACATTTTTTTGACCTGAATAAAAAAATTGTGCTAAAGGGGTTCAGTCCAGGGAGCGAACAGGCATGGAGTCTCCTGAGGGGTCAATCACCTGCAGACTCCGATGGAACCCTGGGCGCATCTGGTTCCATCTATCCATATGGCTCCGGACAGGTCAGCACCTTCAAATACGGCTCCTTCAATTCTGGCTCCCTTTAAAACAGCCCAGATCAGAACAGTATGGCTCAGATCCGCCTTGTGCAGGTCTGCATTTGTCAGATCCGCCACTCTGAGGCCCACGCCTATGAGGTTTGCTTCCTTCAGGTGAGCGTTGACCAGGGATACACCCTGCAAGTCAGCTCCTTCAAGGTCAGCGCCACGCAGGTCAGCACCATCAAGATCAGCTCCATTCAGTCTGGCGTCAGTAAGGGAAACACCCTGCAGATTTGCATTTTTAAGATCCGCACCTGCCAGAACAGCCCGTTGAAGGTCGGCATTTTCAAGGCCGGCCCCGCGAAGATTGCTCCAGGCCAGGTCAGCAAAGGGCAGTTCCGCGTCCCGGAGGCCGGCCCGCTCCAGATCGCAGTTGTAGCATTCCCCGGTTTCCAGGAGACGGTTCAGGTGCTCCTGTTCAAAGGACAGGGCGGGATTCATGGCAGACAGACACAGAAAGGCAGTAAGAAGGATACATCTGATTTTTCCGGATATTTTTCTGGGCATAGGTTTTCTCCGTTAAATCATCAGTGAAGTTTTGGGGCTGCTGAGCGTGGGTACTCATTTGCGCGGATTGTTCAATGTTGAGTTTATTACTTTTGAAAAAAAATATACCAAAGAAAAATAAAATTCAACTCATGCCTGTGGAAGTGTTTGGCAGCAGTTCAGCCTGGGTTTTGAGAAGGCACTGTCCTGAACCCACTTGAGCTGTATTTTGAGGGTGAATGCATATTATGTCGTCAAGTGGGTGCATGGAGGGAAGCATTAGTGCGTTTTTGACAGCCCGGGAGGGGACAGTCCCGGTACTTGACCGGCGTTGGTTATTTCTCGACCCATTTTCAATTAATCAAGCTGAAATTCTTTATCTGTTGTTAAAATCGCGTAATGCTCCGGCAGGGAGAGCCAGTCCCGGTGACACATGCCATTGGCTGAACTGTTACGGCAGGAAAGGGTTTACACCCGGGTCAAGGGCGGGTATGTTGTTCGCTTTACTAACCTTAAGACTAAATTATAATGTTCAGCAGGCAGGAAGCCTGTGGACAACAGGAGGTTTTGAATATGTTTTTAGAGCTTGATCCCTCGCTGGAGTACAAGATAGCAGATATTTCCCAGGCAGACTGGGGACTTATGGAAATGCAGCTTTCTGAAAATGAAATGCCCGGGCTCATGGCCCTGCAGGAGGAATATGGCCAGGAAAAGCCTCTGCAGGGGCTGAAGATCATGGGCAGTCTGCACATGACCATCCAGACCGCCATGCTCATTCAGACCCTGCATAAACTGGGAGCAGATCTGCGCTGGGCCTCCTGCAATATCTTTTCCACCCAGGATCATGCTGCAGCAGCAGTGATCAAGGCCGGCCTGGCCAAAGTATTTGCCTGGAAAGGAGAGACCCTGGAAGAATACTGGTGGTGCACTGAGCAGGCTTTGACCTGGCCTGACGGTTCAGGCCCGGATCTGATAGTGGATGACGGAGGGGATGCCACCTTAATGGTTCATCAGGGGTACAAGGCGGAAAAAGACCCTTCAATTCTGGCAAACAAAGCTGACAACAAAGAATTTGAGATTGTGCTGGAGCGCCTGAGACAGGGACAGAAGAATGATCCGGGCAAATGGACCAGGATTGCGGAAAAGATTCGCGGGGTATCTGAAGAGACAACT
This sequence comes from uncultured Desulfovibrionales bacterium, assembly GCA_964531185.1. Lineage (GTDB taxonomy): Bacteria > Desulfobacterota > Desulfovibrionia > Desulfovibrionales > Desulfonatronovibrionaceae > CAZHCY01. The sequence continues at coordinate 1,946 of CAZHCY010000272.1, forward strand.
ACAGGCGTGCACAGGCTCTACCAGATGGAAAGAAACGGGGAGCTTTTGTTTCCGGCCATCAACGTCAATGATTCAGTGACCAAGTCCAAGTTTGACAATCTTTACGGCTGCCGGGAATCCCTGGCTGACGGCATCAAGAGGGCCACTGACGTTATGGTGGCCGGCAAGGTGGTGGTGATCTGCGGATACGGAGATGTGGGCAAAGGTTGTGCCCAGTCCATGCGCGGTTTCGGGGCCAGGGTGATCATTACTGAGATTGATCCCATCTGCGCGCTGCAGGCAGCCATGGAAGGCTATGAAGTGACAACCATGGATGAGGCTGTGGAAGCTGGGGACATTTTTGTGACCGCCACAGGATGCTGCGATGTCATCCGCGGGGAGCACATGGAGAGAATGAAGGACGAAGCAATTATCTGCAATATCGGTCATTTTGATTCAGAGATCCAGATGTCTTATGTGGAGGACAACCCTGATTGCCACAGGACCGTGGTCAAGCCCCAGGTGGACAAGTGGAAGCTCAAATCAGGACGCTCCATTATTGTGCTGGCTGAAGGCAGGCTGGTCAATCTGGGCTGCGCCACAGGTCATCCCAGCTTTGTCATGAGCAACAGCTTTACCAATCAGGTCCTGGCCCAGATGGACCTGGCCCGTAATGATTATGACAACAAAGTCAGGGTCCTGTCCAAAAAGCTTGACGAAGAAGTGGCCAGACTGCACTTGGGAAGGCTGGGGGTCAAGCTGGACAAATTAACACCCAGACAGGCAGAATATCTGGGCGTGCCTGTGGAAGGCCCGTTCAAGCCGGAACATTACAGATACTAAAATCAGGGGCGCGCATTCATCAGAACCGCGCCCCCCTTGATTTGCTGTCAGGCCAGCAGGGCGGGTTCCAGATCATCCAGCAGGGCTTTATGGTCCTCACCCATGAGCCTGATGGTTCTGTAGTAGGGGGTCTGCGGCTCAAGATGCATTTGAAAAGTGGTGTAGAAAACATCTTCAAAAAGCTGTCTGGCCTTGGGGCTGGTTGATCCAAAGTAGATGAGTCCGGAAGAAGTATCCCAGACCACGTCGAAAACAGCCGGAATGGGCAGGGTCCTGGCAAAAAGCTTCAGCTTGACATTTTCCTTGATTTCCTTTTTTTCATCCCTGCTCAAAAATTTCCGGCCTTTTTCCTCCAGTTCCTGTCTGGCCTGATCCATGGCCAGACGAAGATGCTTTTTCATCACAGCGGGCGGAATTCTCCGGGTGTCCAGCCGCAGGGCAAAGGCCAGATAATGGGCTTTATGAGGAGTACCTGAGGACCAGTTATTGTCCAGCATATCATCAAAAGAAACCCAGCCGAAACTTCGTTCATCAGCAGTATGGTCAATATCCCGGAAACTGTTTTTTTTGAGCCGGTCCGGTATTTCCGCCCAGAAATCATCTGGAACCGGTTCCAGGGTTAAATAGCGGGTCAGGGTGACGCTGGAACTTAATATGCCCATATTCTGCCTCCTTGTTCAAGTGTACCAGTTTAGCCCTTTTTAAGGGCTCAGGGGACAGGCACTCCGTACCCCACTGGTG
>CAZHCY010000273.1:0-3508 GCA_964531185.1 uncultured Desulfovibrionales bacterium
GATGACGGCCGACTTTTGTCATTTATAAAAAGCATCAACCAGGACAACGGAATCCACAAGCCCATCTACGGAAAGGGCGAGGTAAACAGCGTCAGTATCCAGTTTGTTGTACAGTATAAAACAGGCTATAAGGAGCATATCTATTCCTTTGCCAATAATATCCGCACAGTTGAGGGGGGCAGCCATCTCATGGGCTTCAGGGGTGCTTTGACCCGGGCCATCAATAATTATATTCAGAACAATCCTGATTTGCCCAGAAAACTGAAACAAAAGCTCACTGGAGATGATGTTCGGGAAGGACTCAGTACTGTAATCAGCGTCAAACTGCCCAATCCCCAGTTTGAAGGACAGACCAAGACAAAACTGGGCAATAATGAAGTTTCAGGCTATGTTTCAGGTGTTGTTTATGAAGGCATTCTTCAGTTTCTGGGAGAAAACCCCAAAGATGCCAAGCTGATTGTGGAGAAGGTGGTGGATGCTGCCCGGGCCAGGGAAGCAGCCAGAAAAGCCAAGGACCTGGTCCGCAGAAAAGGTGCATTGTCTGATTTTGCCCTGCCCGGAAAACTGGCTGACTGTCAGAGCAAGAAACCTGAGGAGTCGGAAGTGTTCATAGTGGAGGGTGATTCTGCAGGCGGTTCGGCCAAACAGGGCCGAAATCCCAAATATCAGGCCATTCTTCCCTTGAGGGGCAAAATTCTCAATGTGGAAAAAACCAGATTTGACAAGATTCTGGAAAACAAGGAGATCAAAGCCCTGATCACAGCCATGGGAGCTGGTGTGGGGCATGACGGAATTAATCTGGAAAAGCTCAGATATCATAAAATAGTGATCATGACTGATGCTGATGTGGACGGAGCCCATATAAGGACCCTTTTGTTAACCTTTTTCTTCAGGCAGTACAGGGAGCTGATTGAGCATGGGTATCTGTATATAGCCCAGCCGCCCCTGTATAGAGTGCACAAAGGTAATTTTGAGAAACATAAAAGCGATGAACAGGAGATGAACGATTTTCTTCTGTCCCGGATCACAGATGAAATCTCCCTTAAAACTCCTGATGGAAGGGAGCTGGTCAAAGACGAAATGACCGGGATGATAAAAAAAATGATCAGCATTCAGGATTATTCAGAAGATGCTTCCAATATGGGTATTTCCAGAAAACTTTTTACCTCCCTTCTCAAGTACCCGGAAAAACTTCATCCCACCACTTTTGTCTATCAAGACAGTTCTTTTTTTATCAGATTCATGGATAAACACGGATACAGGGTAGATATTGAACATGAAGAAACAGAGGCTGAAAAGCGCTGCTTTCTGCTCTTTACCGACAGAAATGAGCACTCTGTAAGACTTGGCATCGAATTTTTCAATTCCAGGCTGTACAAAAAATCCTTTGATTATTTTCATGAACTGGGAGCTGATCAGTCTGAGTTCGGATATGAAATAATTTTCAAAGATGAATCAGTATCTGTTAATAATATCTTTGATCTTTTGAAAAAAATCTTTGAGTTTGCCCACAAGGGAATAAACATCCAGAGATACAAAGGCCTGGGAGAAATGAATCCGGAACAGCTGTGGTCCACCACCATGGATCCGGAAAAAAGAACCATGCTCAAGGTACTTATAGATGATGCAGAGCAGGCGGATGATCTGTTTTCCAAGCTCATGGGAGACAAGGTGGAACCCCGCAGGGAATTCATTGAAAGAAACGCCCTGGATGTAGCTGAACTGGACATATAATTCTTCAACAGCGGAGCAGCATTCTGTGAAAGACAACATTGCCATAGAACAGGAAATTAAGAAATCATATCTGGAATATTCACTCAGCGTTATCATCGGCAGGGCCATTCCTGATGTGCGCGACGGTCTGAAGCCCGTTCACAGGCGCATCCTTTATGCCATGCATGAACTTGGCAACACCTTTAACCGCCCTTACAAAAAATCAGCCAGGGTGGTGGGTGATGTCATAGGTAAATACCATCCTCACGGAGATTCAGCAGTTTACGATGCTCTGGTGCGCATGGCTCAGGATTTCAATATGCGCGATCCCCTGGTGGATGGCCAGGGCAATTTCGGATCCCTGGACGGAGACGCTCCAGCAGCCATGAGGTATACTGAAGTACGAATGTCCAGGCTGGCTGGAGAGTTTCTGGGGGATATTGAAAAAAACACTGTCAACTTCAGGGCCAACTATGACAATACCCTGCAGGAACCTGAGGTTCTGCCCACCAAAGTGCCCAATATTCTTATCAACGGCAGTTCAGGAATTGCAGTGGGTATGGCCACCAATATCCCTCCCCACAACCTGGGAGAAGTGGTCAATGCCTTGCTGCACCTTCTGGACAATCCCCACTGCAGCATTGCCCATCTCATGAAGTTGGTTAAGGGACCGGACCTGCCCACCGGAGCCAGTATTTTCAATCTCAAGGGCATCAAAGAGGCTTATGAAACAGGCAGGGGCAGCTTTAAAATCAGGGCTGCCGTTGATGTTGTGGAAAGAGACAAAAAAAACGATTCAGTGATTATCAAGGAAATTCCCTTTGCCCTGAACAAGTCCAATCTGGTGGAAAAAATAGCCGGTCTCATCAATGAAAAGAAAATAGACGGCATCCAGGACTTAAGAGATGAATCAGACCGGACAGGCATCAGGATCGTAATTGATTTGAAAAAGGGCTTTATCCCCAATGTAGTCATTAACAAGCTTTACAAACTTACTTCCCTGGAAACGAGCTTTGGCATCAATATGATGGCGGTGGTCAACAACAGACCCCAGCTCTTGAATCTCAAGGATATCTTGTCTCATTTTCTGGAGCACAGAAAAGAGGTCATTATCAGGCGATCCAGATTTGAACTGGAAAAAGCCGAAAAAAGGGCTCACATCCTGGAAGGTCTGCAGATCGCCCTGGATAATATTGACCAAGTGGTCAGGCTTATCAGGGCCTCGTCAACTCCGGCAGAGGCCAGGGAAAAACTCATGAGTTCCTTTGGTCTGACCGAAGTTCAGGCCCAGGCCATTCTGGACATGCGTCTGCACAGGCTGACCAGCCTGGAAAGGGACAAACTCCTGGAAGAATACCGGGAACTGCTTAAAAAGATAGAGTATCTTAAAAGCATTCTGGAAAATATCCAGGTGCTCAAAAATGTCATCCGGGAGGAACTGGAGTATATAAAAAAGACATATGCCACTCCCAGAAAAACCGAGATCATGGACAGTGAACCGGGCAGCATTGATATAATCGACATGATTGAGGACAATGATGTTGTTTTGACCATGTCCAGGAACGGATATACCAGAAGGATACCCCTGGAGGTCTTTCACCAGCAGAAAAGAGGCGGCAAAGGAATAGCCGGAGCCAATGTCTCGGAAAAGGATTTCATTACTACTCTTATCACCACCAGCAATCATAAAGATATTTATCTTTTTTCCAACAAGGGCAAGGTCTACAGACTGAAAACCTATGAGTTCCCAGAGGGAAGCCGGACCTCAAAAGGAGTGCATATCAACAATCTTCTT
>CAZHCY010000274.1:0-3495 GCA_964531185.1 uncultured Desulfovibrionales bacterium
AACTTTTGCCCATTGACAACTGTCAATCATATCAGCCCTTTTTAAGGAAAGCAGGACACCCCAGCACCTGTTTATTTTGTAAGAAACAGACTTGGAAAAACAGGCGCTGAAAGAGCCAGTTTCCGTGCCACAGGCCAACGGCTGAACTGTTAGTTTTGTTCTTGCCCGGGACTTGAACATGCAGCCCGGATTCAGACTTTTTGCTGGCAAATCATAAAAGCTTGTATTTTGAAGCATCTTCAGATAGTTTGAAAAATTAATCTTAAACAAAGAGGGGAGGATGTCTGTTTCCCCTGAAGAGATACAGTATTTTATTAATTAAATGACAGTATGAATTGCCTGTTCAAGCAATGCGGAGTTCAAAAATGGCACAACAAAAACGGGTTCAGCTTCTGCCCCTGGGAGGTCTGGGAGAAATAGGGCAGAACTGCATGGTTCTGGAAACCGAATCGTCCATGGTGGTCATTGACTGCGGACTCATGTTTCCGGAGGATTTTCTTCTGGGCGTGGATGTGGTTATACCCAGGTTTGATTATATCATCAAAAACAAGGAAAAACTGAAAGGCATAATTCTGACTCACGGCCACGAGGATCATATAGGCGCCCTGCCCTGGCTTATGCCTTATGTGGAAGCTCCCATATACGGGTCTCGCTTTACCCTCAAACTGGTGGAAGGAAAGCTGGCTGAGTTCAATCTGCTGGACTACACCCGGATGGAGGTGGTCACCAGCAAAGACAGGCTTGAACTGGGGGATTTCACCTTTAATTTTTTCCAGGTTTGTCATTCCATTATTGAAGGCTTTGGTCTGGGGATTGAGACCCCGGCGGGCAGAATGGTTCACAGCGGGGATTTTAAACTGGATCCTGAACCCCTGGATGGTCATTTTACTGACTTGAATGCCTTCAGGAAATTTGCAGAGCCGGGCGTTCTGCTGCTTATGTCTGATTCCCCCAATGTGGAAAGAGAAGGGTATGCCCTGACCGAGCGGGAAATCATGAATTCCCTGCGCGGGTATTTTAATCAGGCCGGGGGCAGGATACTCATTACCCTGTTTTCCAGCCATATCCAGAGGATGCAGGAAATTTTCGACCTGGCTGCTGAATTCGGCCGCAAAGTGGCCATCAGCGGCAGAAGCCTGGCCAGGAATATTGAAATGTCCATGGAAGAAGGCTTTCTACGGGTTGATCCGGAAACCTACTGCACTCTGGATCAGTTGCCTCAGTACAAAGATTCAGAAGTTGTGCTGCTTTTAACCGGGTCTCAGGGAGAGCCTCTTTCCTCCCTTACCAGACTGGCTCTTGGCGAGCACAAACAGCTGAAAATTAAAAAAGGTGATCTGGTGCTCATGTCTTCCAGGATAATTCCCGGCAACACCAAGGCCATTACCAGGGTCATAAACAATCTGTACCGGCTGGGGGCTGAAGTGGTGTATGAAAAGGTCAGGGCCATTCATGCCTCAGGACACGCTCACCGGGAAGAACTTAAAACCATGCTCAAGACGGTTTCTCCCAGGTTTTTTGTTCCTGTCCACGGCGAATACCGCCATCTGTTCAAACACGCAGCTCTGGCCAGGGAATGCGGGGTGGCTCCGGAAAGAAGCTTAATTCTTGAGGACGGCCAGCCGGTAACCTTTTCCCCGGACGGGATCCGTTTTGAAGAGGATGTCCTGGCCCAGTCCATCCTGGTGGACGGCAAAGGAGTGGGAGACGTGGGTCAGACAGTGCTCAAGGAAAGGCAGATCCTGGGCGGAGAAGGGCTGGTTATTGTGGTTATGGTGATCAGCGAGGAAACCGGGGATATGCTTATGGGGCCCAGGATCCTGTCCAGGGGATTTATTTTTGAACAGCATTTTGATCATGTCCTGGAAGATGCCAAATGTCTGCTGCTGGATCTTTTTGAGGATATTCCTCCTGGAGCCACCAAAAAACTGGAAGAAAAAGCCCGGTCAACCCTGAGAAAATTTTTCAGGAAAATCCTGGACAGGGATCCCATAGTCATCCCGCTGGTCATAAGAGTGTAAATGCTGACTGCAAAAACTTTTTCAGAGTTTTAAAAGACCGGGTCGGTTAAGGTCACGGCTTTTGAGCCTGGTTTACTATAGGAACCTGAGAGTTAAAAGTTAAAGATTAAAAGTTAAAGATAAAGATAAAGAAATCAGGCTGTTGAAGCTGATAATGATGCGGACATTCAGGATTCCGGAAATTGTCTGTAAATACAAGACGTTGATAGAGAATTTTTGACTGTCAAGTATAGGAAAATATTTAAATTTATCCGGTACCAACGGACTGTTATCCAGGTATCTCCACAATCCTTCCAGATGTGGGGAGGATATGTCAGGTGAGATTATGTGCGGAATATGCGGAGAGATAAGATTTGACGGAGCTGCAGCTGATCCGGCCATTACTGCGGCCATGTCCAGGGTCCTTGTTCCCAGAGGTCCTGACGGTGCCGGGATTTATCAGCAAAGCGGCATATGTTTTGGGCATCGCCGGCTGAAAATAGTAGATTTAAGCTCAAAGTCAGGCCAGCCCATGGTGGATCCGGAGCTTGGCTACTTGTGTGTTTTTAACGGCATGCTCTACAATTACAAAGAGATCCGGGAGGAGCTCAAGGCTCTGGGGTACAGGTTTTTCCCCACCGGAGATACTGAAGTCCTGATCAAGGCCTTTCACCGGTGGGGGCCAGACTGTCTGCAGAAATTTCACGGGATGTTTGCCTTTGTTCTGGCGGAACGCGATTCAGGCCGGCTTTTCCTGGCCAGAGACCGCCTGGGCATTAAGCCTCTTTATTATTGCAAAGATGCCGGCTGTCTGATCTTTGCCTCCTCTTTGCCTGCCCTCATGGCCTCTGGCCGCCCGGGCCGGGAAATTGATGCCGCGGCCCTGCACCATTACATGACTTTTCATGCTGTGGTTCCTCCCCCTTTGACCATTTTGAAAGATGTGCGCAAGCTGGAGCCGGCCACCATAATGAGAGTGGAGCCTGATGGAAAAAGTTTCAGCCGGAAATACTGGGAACCCTGCTATATTCGTTCAGCAGAGGATGATGCACGTTCCTTTGAAGAGTGGCAGGATCTGGTGATGCAGGCCATGCGCAGGGCTGTGCACAGGCGCATGGTGGCTGACGTGCCAGTGGGAGTGCTTTTGTCCGGAGGTCTGGATTCCAGCCTGGTGGTGGGGCTGCTGGCCCAGGCCGGGGTCAGGGATCTGAAAACCTTTTCCATCGGCTTTGAAAGCGTGGCTGGAGAATCTGGAGATGAATTCAAATATTCAGACATTATAGCCGACCGGTTCAGTACTCATCACCACAAGATAAGGATTTCCTCGGACCATGCCCTGGCCAATATCAGAGACTGCGTCAGGGCCATGTCCGAGCCCATGGTCAGCCACGACAACATTGGTTTTTATCTTTTGTCCGGGGAAGTATCCAGACATGTGAAAGTGGTTCAGAGCGGTCAGGGGGCTGATGAGATTTTCGGCGGGTATCACTGGTAT
>CAZHCY010000275.1:0-3493 GCA_964531185.1 uncultured Desulfovibrionales bacterium
GCTCAACAGCAGCATAGCTTATGGATACAGCGCTGGAAGATACTGCGGTTTCAGTCCGGATGCGCTTGGCTGCTGAAAAGGATTTATGCAGGAGGCGGTTTATGATTACTCCAGCGGTTTTTTCCTGAACAGCTTTGCGGTAGGCATCCTTGAGCTGGCCCAGGATCTGGGGTTCGCCCAGGACCATGGAATCCAGACTTGCAGCCACTGAAAAGAGGTGTTCTACTGCTTCCAGGCCGGTGTACCCGTAGATATGGGCGGCCAGCAGCTTCTCATCCTGGGCACAGAATTCAGCCCAGGCCCTGATTGCTAAAGCTTTGACCTCTTCAAACGGGTCAGGACTGATACAGATGACTTCCACCCTGTTGCATGTGGACAGCACCAGGGCTTCCTGTATGGGTCCGTTTCTGACCATGAGGCCATGTTCAAAGGGATTGAAACCGGTCAGGGCGAATTTTTCCCTGGTTTCCACGTCTGCTGTTTTGTGGTTGAGTCCCAGCAGGTATATTTTCTGTTCCATTTATGGTCTTAAGCTGTGATGGGTTTCTGTAAAAAAGTTGATCCCGGCCATGGAAAACAGGGTCAGAACAAAGAGAACAACAGCCATCAGGGCGGCTTTTCTTCCCCGCCAGGCACCTGAAAGTCTTCTGTGAAAAAGCCAGGCAAAAAGAAGCCAGTTGATTACACTGGCAATTTCCTTGGGGTCCCAGGTAAAAATGGTCTTCCAGGTGAATGCGGCCCAGATGAATCCGGACAAAACTCCAATGGTGTACAGGGGAAAGCCTATGATGACCGCAAAGCTGTTGACCCGGTCAAAGCTGTTCAGGGACGGCAGGTCTCTGGATACGGATGTCAGTTTTGATTTGTTTTTGATTTTCCGGTCCAGGTAGATATAGGTGATGCCTGCCCCGAAAGCCATGGCCAGCAGGGCAATGCTGATGAACAGAGAGCCTATGTGCAGGCTGAACCAGAGTCCTTTCAGCGCGCCCGGGATGTCCATGGTTGAGGGGGAAACAGCCAGGGATGCGGAAAAAAGCAGCAAGGCCAGGGGAGCAGCAGTAATGGACAGAAATTTCAGCTTGAGCCGCCACCACAGAATGAAAAAAATAAGCAGAAAGGACCAGGCCAGAAGACTGATATAGAACTGGCTCTGGGTCAGCACCTGGCCGATGCCCATATTGTATTTGAGAATCAGATCCAGGGTATGCAGGACAAAGCCCAGGGAAGTCAGAAACACGGAGCGGTCCTGGGTTTTGGGACTTGAATAGACAAGGCCGGCCAGAAAGGTCAGGGCTCCGGTAAAATAGAGCAGAGCAATGAAAAAATCCAGCAATCTAAAGGAGATCATCAACAATATCCTGTATCCGGTTATGGGTTTGGTCAGGAAGGATATCCTTGAGCAGAACCATAAGCTCTGCCTTGCGGCCTGCTTTAAGATGATTCAGGATGTCTGATTCCACTATTTTTCCGAAAAAAATTTTATTCCGGGACTGGGGCAGGCCAAGGGGCAGAATCAATTGTCTAACTTGCGCCAGAAGACGGGTCAAGAGATCATATTCAGGTCCGTAAATGTCCATGAGTTCTTTTTTGACAGCAGCACAAAGGGCCGGGCTGCAGCCGCAGGTGGATACGGCAATGATCAGATCCTGCCTTGAAAAGACAGCAGGCAGGATAAAATCGCCCTGATCCGGTCTTTGGGCGATATTACACCAGATACTGCTCCTGCGGCAGGCTTGCAGCACCTTTTCATTGACCCCGGGATCACTGGTGCAGGCAAAGGCCATGTGACACCCTTTTAGATGAGACGGATCAAAGTCTGCCTGGAGATGCTCAACAACCCCCCGGGAATCAGGAATGTCCAGCCTGGGGACATGGGGGTCAACCACCAGGATCCGGGCTGGTGATGATTTGAGCAGGGTCCTGATTTTTCTGGTTCCCACCCTGCCGGCCCCAACCACCAGGCAGGTCCTGGAAGTCAGGTCCAGAAAAACTGGGAAGTAACGCATGCACACCTTCCTGCAGGTTGATGGGTTGAGCAGGCAGAGCATCCCGGCCATCAGACAGTGATCCCGGGTTGCCCGCGGGCCGGTGTTGGGATATGAACTTTTTTCTGGAGGTGAGATTGAGCTCCACAACCCTGGTTATACAGCTGGCCCGTATGGGAGATCTATTGCAGTCCAGGCGGCTTGTAAAGTCCCTGCAGCAGGATTCCCAGGTGCATCTGGCAGTGGATGTATCCCTGAGCAGGTTTGCTTCTGTGCTTTACCCGGAAGCAGTGATCCATCCGCTGCACGCCCATTTCCGGAGCGGGGAATCCCAGGCAGACTGCCTGGCCTTCAACCAGAGAGCCATTCAAAAGCTGGCCCTGGATCATGATCTGGTGTTCAATCTGAATTTTTCCGGGCTGAATTTCGCCCTGGCCGGGCTTTTTGATCCGGCCAGGGTCAGAGGATACATCAGCAGCAGCCAGCAGCAGCTCCGTCACCCGTGGACCAGGCTTTTTTTCCGCCTGGCAGCCCATCGCAGGTTGAGCCCCTTGAATCTCATGGATTTCTGGGGGCTTTATGCTCCTTTTCCACTGCCTCCGGAAAAGGTGAACCCGGAACCTGGAGCTGAAGGATCAGGGCTGGGAGTGGTGCTGGCAGGCAGGGATATGAGACGCTCCATTCCCATGGCTGCCCTTGTGCCTCTGGTCAGGGCGGTTAGAAGCAGACTGAACAGCTCAGGCATTTTTCTTCTGGGTTCTGCAGCAGAAAAATCCCTGGCCCGGGAATTCAAGTCCATGGCCCCGGATTCTGTTTTAAATGAAATTCATGACTATACAGGCAGAACAGGTTTGCAGGATCTGCCTGATCTTGTGTCCTCACTGGAGATGGTCCTGTGTCCGGATACCGGGCTGATGCATCTGGCAGCTCATGTGGGTACAAGGGTTACGGCCTTTTTCTTTTCTTCAGCCCTTTGCTTTGAAACCGGCCCCTACGGCAGGGGGCACCTGGTTTATCAGATGCTGCCTCCCTGCGCGCCCTGCAGGGAAGCAAAAAAGTGCAATTTTGAACTTGCTTGCCATAAGATGCTTGCTGACGCAGAGATTCTGAAAAGCGTCTGCCGGAAGGCAAGCCTCAGGAACCTGGAGGCCCTGCTCTGCAAATCAGATCTGGATGATCTGGGAGTCAATTTTTTCCCCCTGCAGGGACGCGATCCCTGGCAGGATCAGCGAAAAGCTCTGCGGGAACTGCTGAGACTTAGCGCCGGCCTTGCCCCGGGTGATGCGGAAATAACCCCTGAAGCAGCAGCAATGTTTTATCATGAATCTCAGTGGATGTTAGGTTATTGAAGGATAAGCTGCTGCCAGGGAAGCAGGAAATTTTAATACCGGGCACCAGTTCAGCCATTGGCATGAGGCGCGGGGACGGAAGTGTTACCTGTTTGTAAATTTCAAGATAAATCAGGAAATTCAGGTCAGGCACGGGGACTGTCCCTGGCTTGGGGACTG
>CAZHCY010000276.1:0-3490 GCA_964531185.1 uncultured Desulfovibrionales bacterium
TCTTTTCCTGGTCTTCAATGTAAACTTCCAGAAACTGGCTTTCCTCCCAGAAATCCAGCAATTCTTCATATTCAAGGGATTTGACCTGTTCTTCAATGGGGTAATTATCCGGCTGGCGCATAAAATAAGCCATGGGGTGGCAATTCCTCCGAAAAATGATGTTTATGTTTTATGAATACTGTAACAGTTTAGCCTTTTTTTAAGGAAACCAGGGCACTCCAGCGCTTGTTTTCTGGCTGATGTAAACAAGGACCTGGAAAAACAAGCCCTGGGAGAGCCAGTCCCCTCCGGGCTGTATGTCTCTAGCCAGAAAGCCGTGCCACAGGCAAATGCCTAAACTGTTACTGATTACTTTTCTTAACCACAATACGAAATATTTGCAACTTTTTTTCAGGCTTGAAAACAGGCATAAAAGAATTTATCAATCCGGATACAGGGATGGTTTTTCCGGTTTTTCCCGGCCGGGACAGATGCCAGGGCGGATAAGGTGAGAGTATTACGTGTTTTTGACAACTGAAACAGCATATATAGTAACAGCTTAACCTTTTTTGATTCGACTGCAAAAATGAGTCTTTGCAGTCACAGGAGTCAGGAAACAGGAGTCAGGGGTCAGTAAAAAAAACAAAGACTTATGGAGATGTTTTTTGATGAATCCTGTATTTCCCGACCTTTTGCAGGCAAACCTTTTCAAGGAAAGCGGGGACAGGCACCCCAGGGCTTGTTTTCTGGCTGATGTAAGCAAAGACCTGGAAAAACAAGCTCTGAAAGAGCCAGTCCCCCTCCGGGTGCCGCCTCCGGCCAGGGCGTGCCTCAAGCAAATGGCTAAACTCTTGCGAAAATTTTGGCTTAACACCGGGACTGTCCCCCAGCCTGGATGTCAAAAACGCATAATGCTCCCGCTAATGATTGACTGCACTACAGGAGAAAATTCATGGAGAATGAAGTCAGAAAAAAAGATGCTGAATTGCTGCAGCTGGTGACTTTCAGTATCGGAGGTGAAGAATTCGGGGTTGAGATTTTGACTGTCCAGGAAATCATAAGGATGCTGGAGATCACCAGGGTTCCTAAGGCTCCTGATTTTGTGGAAGGGGTAATCAACCTCAGAGGCAAGGTCATACCCATTATTGATCTGCGCAAAAGATTCGGCCTTGATTCCAAATCTCATGATAAAAACACCAGGATAGTGGTCATTGAAATCAATAAAATGATTGTGGGGTTTGTGGTGGATTCAGTTTCCGAAGTGCTTCGTATCCCGGCCGATACTGTTGAACCGCCGCCGCCAGTGGTGGCCGGCCTTGATTCAGAATATATAAGCGGAGTGGGCAAACTGGAGGACAGGCTGCTTATCCTGCTGGATCTGGACAGACTTTTGAGCAGGGAAGAAAAGCATGTTCTCAGTCAGGTATAGTTTTTCAGCTCAAAGTACAGCCATAAACAGACCCGGGGCAGGTATTCAGCAGGCCCGGGTCTTTTTTTCAGGCCATGTTTTCCGGCATGGGCGCAGCCAGGACCTGGCCTGAGACAGTGGTTTGCCCCAGGGCCTTAACCGTTACATCCACCAGAAGTTTCCCTTTGTCCATGGAGATCACCTCTCCCCAGATCTCAAGTTCAGTGCCCAGCGGAGTGGGTTTGAGGAAATTGACCTGCAGGGATGCTGTAACGTAGCGGTCCAGCAAATCAGGGTCATCCCCGCCGGACCGGGCCTGGCCGGCAGCGGCAGCTGCGGTGGCAATTCCATGACAGTCCACCAGGGAGGCAATAAGCCCTCCGTAAACATATCCAGGTACGGCAATGTGTCTGGCGTCCGGGGTAAAGCGGGCCACGGCCTTTTGTCCGTCCCAGTAGCTTCTTATGCCCAGACCGTCTGGATTGCTCATGCCGCACCCGTAGCAGTGGCAATACTGCTCAGGATATTTCTTTTGTATGCAGTAAGCAGGCATCAGTTTGTTTCCTCCAGGTCATGGTTCAGTTCCTGGGCCGGGAAAAAATCCTGAATATCTCCAATCCCGCAGACTCGTTCCAGGTAAAGGTCAATATAATCCTCAGGGTCCCGGCTGCCCACCAGTACGGTTTTCATGCCCAGATCCTTGGCTGTTTTCAGGTTGGCCGGCAGATCGTCGAACATGACGCAGTGTCTGGCTTCCACGTCCATGCGTCTTAGCATTTCAATATAAGGTTCAGGAAAAGGCTTGGGCAGGAAAGAGGCAATGCGCACGTCCAAGATTTCTTCACACAGCCCCTCAAGCCCCAGGGCGGAAAGTACGTTCTCAGCATGATCAGCGGAACCGTTGGTAACAATTACTCTGGAGCACTGGATTTTTTCCAGAGCTTTCCTGAGTTTTTTGTTGGGTTTAAGGACCTGGCTCAGGTCCACATCATGAACATAGCGCAGATAATCCTCAGGATCTGTCTGATAATGGGTAATAAGGCCCAGAAGAGTCACACCGTATTGCTGCCAGTAAAAATGGCGCAATGTATCAACCTCATGAGCCGGAATACCCAGTATGTCACGCATATAGCTGTTGATCCGGGCATCGATCAGGGGGAATACATTCAGGTCTTCAGGATAGAGGGTGTTGTCCAGGTCAAAAATGAATTTTTGCATGTTAACTCAGAAGTTTTTTTAATCGGTCAGCAGTTATAAGTCACAATTATCACCTGTAAAGGATTACTTGATTATATTTCAGATATATGGAAATGTCCATTATTTAGACAGGTTTTAATCAATAATCTTGAAAGGCGGCCGTTGCCGCCCTTTTTTCAGGCAGGGAAGCGGCCGGGAAAATATGGTTGTAATGATGCTACGCGCGCAAGCGGGCGATTATCTCTGATTGAACATGAAGGTTTTTTATCTGCCGGCAGCCTTTGCCGCGGGTATCATGATGCCTGTCCAGGCGGGAATCAACTCCCTGCTGGGAGCACACCTTAGAAGTCCTTTTCTGGCTGCCCTGGTTTCCTTTTGTGTGGGTGCTTCAGTTCTGGCCTTGTTCTGTCTGCTTATGCGGGTGCCTCTGCCCGGAATCCAGGTATTAGGCAGGGTTCCTGTCTGGATGTTCACAGGAGGTCTGCTGGGGGCTTTTTTTGTGACTACTGCCATTATTCTGGCCCCCAAGCTGGGCGCGGTGACTCTGCTGGCTTCTCTGATAACCGCCCAGATGATTGCTTCCCTGATTCTGGACCATTTCGGGCTGATAGGTTATCCTGCGCACCACATTAATTTTTGGAGAATAATGGGAGTGGCCTGTTTGATTACCGGAGTGATCCTGGTGCAGAGATTTTAGAGCAGACAGAGGAGATGCGGACCAAGTGATCAAAAGCCTTTGAAAATGATGCTTAAAATCCGGCCCGGGGTCAGTACTTTAATGTAAAGCAACAGTTAACTCCTTTGCAAGGGTCACGGCTTTCAGCCCGAAGGCGGCCCCCGGCAGGGTGCGGCCTCCACCAGGGCTTGTTTTTTACGGGACTGTGATTTCACTAGCGGCAAACACAC
>CAZHCY010000277.1:0-3475 GCA_964531185.1 uncultured Desulfovibrionales bacterium
GGATAAACCTCTTCTCTCTTCCTGCTACTCTTTTCTTTCTTCTTACTCTTATCCCGTCTTCCGATCCGTGGATAACTCCCTGGTTTGACGTCACAGGAGTCAGTACAAACATAGGCGACCTGACCGACGAAAAGCTGTCAGCCTTTACGCCGGAGGCTGCGTACAGACTTCCGCGCCAGCGGATGAATCCTTTATTGTCCGCGATCAGCGGACAATAAAATATCCTTCTTCATTCTTATTCGTGCAGATTCGTGCAGATTCGTGGATAAAACTCTTCTCTCTTTCTTCTTTGCTTTTCTTTATTTTAATTATTCCATGAACATGTAAGCAGATCAGCAAACTTTTATCTTCCTTCTTTTCTCTTATTCATCGTTCATCATTCAACACTCATCATTTCTTTTCTCAACTCACCGCTCCATGGGCTCTCAAATCCCCACACTGACTCCCCGGGCTGCCCGGCCGTCTTCAGTCACCCTGAAGGCAGAGATTTCAAAGCCGCCCTGTGAGCTGACCGTATAAAAACTCTGCAACTCATCAAACATTCCCTGAGGGATAATTTCTCCCAGTTCGGCCAGACTTTCTATGGGCTGGGACTGCCTTCTGGAAATAATTTCATCCAACGCCTCAGGCGGCATGTTTTCAAGTACAGCAAAGGTCTCCGGAGCTGCACTGTTGATGTCCATTTTTTCTTCTGCTCCTGATGCGCCAAGAAAATGGATCAGGCCGGGATGATCATCTGTACCGTAAAAAATATCCCTGCTTACCCCTTTCACCAGAAGCAGCTCGCGAATATCCTGTACTGCCGCATCCTTGGGCAGATAGGGATCCTCAAGGCTCAGGTAGTAATCCTTTTCAGCGCCTTCAGCCCTTTCCAGGTCATCAGCATCCATCCAGTCCACAATGGAATTGGCAATGGCCGTGGTCTCCACCCCGGATGATGCGCCGCAGACCTGGATAATCTCCGTGAGTCGTTGCAGATCAATGCGATTGATGTCAAGCTTTCCTGAGCGACTCACAATTCTCACTTTATAAGTCTCTCCGTCCAGGGTCAGCTCATAAGGCTCATACCTGGGAAACCACAGCTCAAGCTTTTTTCCGGTGGACTTTTCCCATTCCTCCCGGTGCTCCAGCAGCCCTTTGTTGGCCTCATATCTGAGCAGTTCATGCCTCCCCTTGGCCAGGGCTGAGCCAAAATACTGATCTGACAGAGCCAGCTTCTGAACATTCATGGCCTGCTCTCCGGCCAGCCTGGATTTGGTAGACAGATTCAGGGCAAACACAGAAAGCAGAAGCGAAATCCAGAGAACAGCAATGAGGATAAATCCGGACTCCGGCCTGAAGCAGGGATCACAAGCCTGCCTAAAGCAATGTTCAGCCATGCTATTCATTTGAGCCTGTTTTGGAACCGCTGGCTTTATAAACCGGGGAGTGGACCATAAGTTTCTGATCTTTCAGAGTAAAGCTAACCCTGACCTGTCCAGGCAGGCCTTGCTCAATCCATTCCTGTCCATCCAGACTGCCCTCTTTCAGAAAGGAGCGCTCGTCATCCTTTGGTTCAGTCCCGGTAAAAGCCTTGAATTCTTCACTGGAATAGGAAATCAGAAAATCCTCCACCCCGGGCACAAGCAAAATACTATTTTCCGCAATCTCTGTACCGGGGCCAAATAATTCTCTTTGCCTTTCCCCGGCATTTCTAAATTTTTTTGCTTCATCCACTAGCTTTTCTTCCGGCCTGGGTGATTTGTAAAGATAAAGGCACTGCTCTGTATCCCCTTCACACTCATCCACAAAAAGAACACTGAAATAAAGGCCTGCCCCTGTCCCGGCCATGGATCCGGTGCCATTGCCGGTAACATAAAAAAAGGATGAGGACCCGCCTGCCGGCAAGGACAATACTTTGCCTTCATGATTCATATCATAAGGAACCATCCTGCTCATATCATTGTTGATCAAACGCAGGACCGCTTCCAGCCTGGACTGTTCATCTTCCTGCTCCAGATCCCTGTCCCAGACTCTGCTTCCGGTGGAAAAGGCAAAATAAAGGACCACAACCACCATGGACACAATGGTCATGGATATTACCAGCTCCAGCAGAGTAAAGCCGGAACTGGCCTGCCAATAATATTTTTCTGATGAGTTAATTGAAATGATCTCTCTTGAAGTCTTCACTGAAAAATCCGGGATCATGCCGGACCAGGCGGGTTACTGTCCAGGTCCTCCCGCTGGGAGCAACATACTCGAAAACATATTTATAAATCTCTGAATCAAGCTTCAGCGGGTCTTCAGCCTGGGAGTTCATTTCCACAGTCTCCACCTCTTCTATCCGAAGTTTCCAGGACAGATCCCCGCCTTCCTGTTGCCAGACAAAATCATCCTCCCGGGAATCCTGTGCAAGCAGGTTCTGGTACGCCTGGCTTACTTCCAGCACTTCTGCTCTTCTTTGCTGCGCCTTGAACTCAAGACGCATCCCTGCTGACAGAATCTGAAAAAAAACAGTGACCACGGTCCCGGTTATGACCACGGCCACCAGAACTTCCAGCAGGGTAAAGCCCTGCAGCTCTTTATCAGTTTTCCCAGCTCTTGACATCAGCATCATCGTCTTCACCGCCAGGCTGACCATCTGCACCCAGGGACAAAAGATCATAATCCCCGTGATCTCCCGGCGACTTGTAAATGTAATCATTGCCCCAGGGATCCTCTGGGATCTCTCTGGGCAGATAAGGTCCGTTCCAGTTGTTTACTCCGCTTGGCTCCTCTCTCAAAGCCTGAAGCCCCTGTTCAGTAGACGGGTACCGCCCCACATCCAGACGATAGGAATCCAGGGCTGTGCCCAGAAGTTCTATCTGAGCCCTGGCTGTGCTGCTCCTGGCATCGTCCACATGCCGGAAAAGCCTCGGCCCCACCAGTGAAGCCAGAAGCCCAAGAATTATCATGACAATCAACAGTTCAATGAGTGAAAAACCCTGCTCGGCCTGCCTGGCCGCCATTGTTTTTGTCCTGACCACTATCTTACCTCCATTATTGAAACTTTGTGCATTGATGCGTTCCCATTTATTGCCTTACCCCCGGCTCATCTTCACACTTCGCGCTTGACGCGAAATGTGAAGATGAAAGAGTTCAGCTTCAGACCTCAGGTGCATTCTTTTTTCTCAATGCTCCATGCCATCTGCCTTTTCTTCATTCATCATTTTTCATTCAACTCAAACCTTACCTTGCCCATCTGAGGATCAGCAGCACCACCAGCAGTTCCAGAAGGCTGAAACCGTAAAAAGGTTGATTATTTAGTTCAGTCTCCATACCCCTCAGCATTTAAGCATCCCTGTTCCTGGTTTCCCGTTCAGGGTTCAGAATCCAAAGCTCACCCGCAGCCATTCTTCCTCTTCCGTGCCCTTCCGTGTATTCCGTGGGCCTATCTTCTCTTTTTTTCATTCATCATTCAGCCATTCTGTCCTATGCCCTATACTCTATGCTCATG
>CAZHCY010000278.1:0-3456 GCA_964531185.1 uncultured Desulfovibrionales bacterium
GCGGGTGACGGGGTGCCTGTCCCCTGCGCCCTTAAAAAGGGCTAAACTGTTACGAGAGTTAAAAGTTAAAGGTTAAAAGTTAAAGGTAAAGATAAATAAATCAGGCTGTTGAAGCTGATAATGATGCGGACATTCAGGATTTTGGAAATTGTCAGTAAATACAAGACGTTGATAGAGAATTTTTGACTGTCAAGTTGTAACAGTTTAGCCCTTTTTAAGGGCGCAGGGGACAGGCACCCCGTCACCCACTTGAGCTGAATTTTTGAAGTTGAATGCCTGTTGGATTGCCAGGTGGGTGACGGGAGAGCCAGTCCCCGTGCCTCATGCAACCGGCTAAACTGTTACTCAACGTCTTGTATTTACTGACAATTTCCAGAATCCTGAATATCCGCATCATTATCAGCTTCAACAGCCTGATTTCTTTATCTTTACCTTTAACTTTTAACTCTCAAGTGTTGGCTGTATTTCTCAAAAAGCTTACTGCACCGGTCGCCCTGGCCTGAGCTTTCTTCCTGTTTTACCCAAGGCTATTTGCTCCAGCCTCACAAAGGTCTGACCATTTTCCTTGCCTGTTTGCCCAGACGCCAGATGAGAAAAGCATTCATGGCCCCCTGGCTGACATGGGGAAGAACCAGCCTGGTAGCGTCTGTGACCATGGACATGCCTGTGGTTGATGAAATCTCATTAAACAGGTCTTTAAAATGTTCAGAAAAAGCCTCCACCCCAGCTTCTGACTGATCTGCGGCTATTCCGCTCAGATAGGCCTGGATTATTGCCCTGGCCAGAATTATGGTGCTCTGTCCCAAAGCCGGACGCAGATGATATATCTGCAGCAGTTCACTGATCAGCTTGAGAGATGAATAAAGCACCACCAGCTGGTCCAGGAATCTGAAAGGCGAGGCTGCCGTGCCCATGGCCACGTTGCGAGCATAAGCCCGGATCCTTCTTGCTGCTGCCTTGTCCAGCAGATAGACAAACGATTCTTCAAATTCCCTGATCCACCTGGAACAGTCTGCATAACCATATTTATCCAGCAAAGCCTGTTTATATTTTTTCAGTTTTTCCAGTTCAGCCATGTCAAGGCCCGGGAACTTAAGTCCTGGAGTACTCAGGCTGTATTCATCAACATAATCATATAACACTTCCCTGGCCTGCTCCATTTTGCCGGCTGCCAGCTCCTGAAATCTTCTCCTTTCTGACAGCTTTTTCAAAGCCTTTACATCAATTCTGGCCTTTTTTCTGAACTTGAAAAACATGGCTGAAAGCCTGCAGAGCACTAACACCACCAAGGCCAGAAGACCCCAAAAAATCGCTGAAACCAAAACATTCCAGGGAGAATCCAGGTTTGACACCTCACCTGCAAACCTGACTCCCTGTCCTGTCAGAAAAAGCCCCAGAACTGAGCCCAGAAACAGGACTATCCAGAGGAAAACCCTGTAAAGGGCGGCTGGAATCTTTATGCCGGTCTTTTCAAATTCCATAAGTTTTTGTTCAAACTCTCTGCTGAGTTCTTCCTGATCCTTCCTGGATATGTCCATTTCCTCCAGGGAAACAGAATGGATATCCTGTTTTTCTTCCGGACCCGGACTTAAATCCGGCTGGCCCAGGCCTGTTTCATTTTTGCGCAAAGGGGTCTCCTTCTGGTCATCAGCCTGTTGACCCTGATCCTGGCCTGTATTGTTTTGCCTTTCCCCGGGCTGGTGATCCTCTGCTGAGTTTTCAACCCGGGACTTTGGTCCATGATCCCTGGAAACCATGAACTCCAGGGGGTCACCCAGGCGGCCTTCTTTGTTTTCTTCATACATGTCATACCCCCTGTCTGGAATTATATGTTTGCTGTGCATTATTTTGCATGGACAAGAAGCTGTTATCCGGCAATGAATTCAAACACCTGGTCCAGCCCGCGGTGTCTGGGCGGGATAAGAAAGTTCTGAGGTGCATCAGGATAAACCCTGTAAAAGGAAAACTCGCCAGGAACCCATTTGTCCGGCCAGACTTCAGGAAGTTCTGACACAGCATATTCCCTGAATTCCCTGCCCGGATTTTCATAAGCAAGCTTTCCCCTGAGCCTGTGCTGATTCTTCAGGGCATAAGTAGAGTGGCAGGCACTGCAGACAAACCTTTTTATACTGACCCGGGGCAGCATCCTCCCCACCCGGTCAGTCATCATCTGCAAAAGATTGAACATCCTCTGATTGTCAATATCCATGGGATGCACCAGGTCAGCCTTGGCAGCTACAAGAGCAACCCTTTTCAGGGACTTCCCCCAGAAGCCCAGATACCTGCCCAGCAAAGAACCAATAAATGACCCTGAACGCAGCCCCTGGCACAGGTCCAGCAGAATCCTGCGGTTGTCGTTGTACCTGCCCACTCCGCCGGCCAGAAGCGAGGGAATATCCACCAGTATCACCATGGTATCTGCCCGGGAAATATTTTCAAATACCGGCAGAACTATGTTTTTCCTGTATTCCCGGTATATCCTGGACATTTTTCTGGCCAGTTCCGGATTGTCTGCCCTGGCTTTCCTGCTCAATGGCGCAAACTGTCTGGAAAAATCAATGCCGGCAGCCCGCCTGGCTGAAATTTCAGCCGCTGTTCCAAAAGATGCCGGTTGCCCTGCTGAATCCAGCAGAAAGGTGGAAGGCGAGATCAGGGGCTTGTAATCCAGGATAAGTCTGGCCAGGGTCAGGCAGTACTCGCCCAGCACAACCTGCTCAGAAAGTATGTTTTCATCCATATATTTCAGATAAGGACCTGCTGCTTCCCTGTAACCATGATGTCTGGAAAAATGATTCAGCATGTGATCAGACCAGCCGGTATAATCTGCAAAGGCGGCAATGGCCGCATCCGCAACCCGTTCTCCAGGAAAGTCAAAAAAGGACAGCTTCTGGGTGCGCAGCCTGCGGTCAGAGCGTTTAAATTCACAAACAAAACTGGAACAGTCAGTTGTCTTTTCAGGCCAGCAGCCCCGGGCCAGGTCTTCCCGATAATCATCATACCTGAATTCCTGAGGCCACTTTCTTCTGCTGGATACTGCCCGGTAATCAGTAATTTCTATCCCTTTGCCCAGATGAAAAGCTCCCTGACCAAATTCAGCCAGATGAGACAGGATAGAGGTCAGAAAAACAGTCTTGCCCCCGCCGGCGATTCCAGTCAGAGCAATGTTTCTACATTGTTTGAAACTGAGCATCTCAGCAGTTTCCTGGGCCTGTTGGCCGATTTTTTGAACCAGCCTGTTTACCATTTTGTTGGATGGAGTCATTCTTGGTCCTTAAGTTTTATTTTCATGACTTAGCTTTTAAAATGCTTGGGTTGCCTCAAAATATCAAGCAAAATCAGCCTCAAAATATCTGTCCCGGCTATAGGGGGGGGGGGGGGGGGCCTCCCGGGACGCCACAGAGTCTCCGCCCCCCCGAAGAAACACTTACCTTTCCAGTATGCCGAATGTATATTCGC
>CAZHCY010000279.1:0-3433 GCA_964531185.1 uncultured Desulfovibrionales bacterium
CCCCTGAAGAAATTCGGCGTTTCAGCAGTCTCGATCCTGAAGAGCTATGGAACCTGGAATATAAATACGATGTCTTTCTGGATCAGTGCTTCGGCCCGGACCGGTTCAGGCTGCACTCCAAAGCCCATGGTCTGGTCATTCTCAACTGGACCAGAAGTTCTGAACCGGTGCGCATGAGCCGGGTCAAGCTAAAGCAGCGCCAGGACTTACTGGAAACAGTCATGAAATCGCCAGGGGTCTTTTATCTGGACACCCACAACCGCAAAAATGAATTATCCAATCCAGACAGTTACATAGCCATGTTTGCTGACTGTCCGGTGTATGAAATTTCCGGGGGCGTGGATTTCCCACGGGCATCAGAACTCTGCCAAAAGCTCATCAATTGATGCACACCATGAACAGAATCAGATTATCCAGAAGCGTCACCCTGCCTGACAGGCTGAAACTGGCCAGGTATCTCAAAGCCCCGGAGCTTGGGCCTAAAATACTTTTTTTCAGCGGAGGCACTGCCCTCAATACCCTGAGCAGAAACCTGGTGGATTATACCCATAATTCCATCCATGTGGTCACCCCTTTTGACTCAGGCGGAAGCTCTGCAAAACTCAGACAGGCCTTTGACATGCTGGCTGTTGGGGATCTGCGCAGCAGACTCATGGCCCTGGCTGATCAGACAGTCAAGGGAAATCCTGCCATTTTCAGGCTTTTTTCCCATAGACTGCCCAAGGATAAAGACAGAAACTTTCTGGAACCAGAGCTGGAATCCATGGCCCGGGGCAGGCATGCGCTGGTTTCTGATATTCCGGATCCCATGCGCAAAATTATTCGCAACCATCTGACGCATTTCATCAAAAAAATGCCGGATGATTTTGAACTCCAGGGGGCCAGTATAGGCAATCTGATTCTGGCTGCCGGATACTTTATCAATGATCGGCATATTGATCCGGTCATTTTCATCTTTTCCCGCCTGGTGGAAGTCAGGGGCACGGTCAGACCGGTCATGAACAGACTGCTGCACCTCATTGCCCGGCTCCAAGACGGGTCCCTGGTCCAGGGGCAGCACATGCTCACAGGCAAGGAAACCAGTCCCATATCTTCCCCGGTCCAGGATATATTTCTGAGCTCCAGTCTGGACAGTCCAGAGCCCTACCGGGCCAGAATCAGGGACAAGATGCGCAATCTCATCAATGAAGCTGAGCTCATCTGTTATCCCATGGGCAGTTTTTATTCCAGTATAATAGCCAATATCCTGCCTCTGGGAGTAGGCTCAGCCATTGCTGAAAATCTGTGTCCCAAAATATATATCCCCAACACAGGCAATGATCCCGAGCAATTCGGGACTTCTCTGGCCCAGAGGGTGGAAATCCTTGTTGACCAGCTGAGCCGCAGCTGCTTCCAGCCCTGCCCGGACTCAGCCCTGCTGGATCTTGTCCTGATTGACAAAGACCATTCCCTGTATCAGGGTGGCGTTGATATTAAAAGAATTGAAAGTCTGGGTATTAAAGTCCTGGAAGCCAGGCTGGCTTTAGAAAAGGACAAGCCCCGGCTTGACTGTACTCTGCTGGTGGAGACTCTGCTGTCCATGGTCTGAGCTGATTTTTCAGCACGAACCTCAGCCACGGGAAACCAAGCTATTCAAGGAGAAGCATCATGAGCAAAAAAGAAATGAAGACCAAAGGCGTGCTTGCAAAACAGGATCTTATTCTTTGGCTGGAAAACATTGTCCAGGCCCTTAAACAAGGTCATGTAACCTTTGAAAACCAGAATGAAGTCCTGGATCTTCGGCCTGGAGAAGCCATTGAAGCGGAAATCAAGGCAAAATCCAAAACTGGCAAGGAAAAAATCGCTATTGAACTCAGCTGGAAAACCCAGGAACAAATGCAGCTCAAAGCTTTGGATCTGAAAATAGCAGGCAGCAGCCAAACAACAGCCCCGCCGGCTGAAATCGTGTCTAAGAGTCCGGTTAAAAAGGAAAATCCAGAAGCACCGGCATCCTCTTCCCCAACCATTGCCATGTCCACTGCTTCAGAAGAACCTGCTCAAGAAGCCGGGGAAAAATCCTTTTTAAGCCCGGAAAATGAAGAGCCTGCTGAAAAAGATTCATCCAGCTTCAAGATGACCATCGGAAAATAGAACAGTAAGGGCCGGCTGCACCAGGTCACGGGCCGGCCTTTTCCTTGGTCCAGGCTTCAAGGCACTGGTCTGAACAGTCTCTTAATACTGCTTCAACCTCTTCCGGCACCAGCCATCTGACATTTCTTCCAGCTGTCCACCTGGCACGGATCAGGCTTGAGCTTATCTCCAGCCTGGGAATCTTCAGATAACTTATCCGGGTATTGCGGCCTGTGTCCCACTTTTCCGGGGATATTCTCTCAAAACCCCAGAAATGGTCGATAAATCGGGCTATGGATGTCAAGTCCTGCTGTCTTTCCACCACCAGCAGGTTGCTCAAGCCCGGTATGTTCCTGCCCTGGTACCATTGATCCATGGTCAGCAGATCATTGTCCCCCAGGATGAAAAAAAGCTCGCTGTCCGGTTCCTGTTCAGACATTCTCTTCAGGGTGTCCCAGGTATAGGATGGTCCCTGGCGTTTTTTTTCCAGAGAGTTGATTTTAATGCCGGGTACATGCTGAACAGCTTGCTCAAGCATCTTCTGCCGAAGCTCAAAGGATAAAAGCCCCTGGTTATCCTTGTGCGGAGGCAGAAAACAGGGAATAAGCTCAATCCGGTCCAGCCCGGCATTCTCCAGACACTCCACGCAGATCCTGAGATGACCGATGTGCACTGGATTGAAACTCCCTCCCAGAAGTCCTATCCTGTATTTATTTGCTGAAACCCTTGTCATGAATGCATCTCTGATAATTCATCCGGTCTGCCGGTTCATGGGCATAAGTCCTTTTTGTCGCACAACCTGCTGCTGCCGGGCTCTCAAAGCATGAGATATTTTTTCAGGGACTCTATCCTGTCCCTGACCCGGGCTGCTTTTTCAAACTCAAGTTCCTTGGCCAGGGATCTCATTTCCTTTTCCAGCTTTCTAATGTCCTTTTCCAGTTCATCCTTGTTCCGGCCAAAGTCAGCAGCTTCTTCTGCAGCCATCTCCAGAACATTTTCCTGAACCTGATGGTGCATTTCATAAAGGGTGTTGGCCCCCTGCTTGACTATGGAGGCTGGAACAATTCCGTGTTCTTCATTAAAGCTGATCTGCCTGCTTCGCCTGCGGCTGGTTTCCTCCATGGCCCTGGCCATGGAACCTGTTACCTGATCAGCATACATGATCACCCGGGCAGATACATTTCTGGCCGCTCTGCCAAAAGTCTGAATCAAAGATCTGGTGGAGCGCAGAAACCCCTCCTTGTCTGCATCCAGGATGGCCACCAGGGACACTTCAGGGATATCCAGACCTTCTCTCAAAAGCTTAATACCTACCCGCACGGAA
>CAZHCY010000280.1:0-3430 GCA_964531185.1 uncultured Desulfovibrionales bacterium
GGAAATATTTTTCCGGACCAATGTCCAGGGCAGTTTTACCCTGCTGGAAGCGGCCTGCAGCTACTGGATGGAAGGTCCTAACAGGTGCAGAAGCGGTTTTGAGAAACGCAGGTTTCTGCATGTGAGCACTGATGGGGTGTACGGAAGCCTGGGAGAGACGGGTCTGTTTACGGAAACCACGCCATACGCCCCTAACAGTCCCTACAGCGCCAGCAAGGCTGCTTCAGACATGCTGGTGCGCAGTTATTTTCATACATTCGGCCTGAATGCAGTAATCACCAATTGCTCCAACAACTACGGTCCCAGGCAGCATGATGAGAAGCTGATCCCCACCATCATCCGCAACGCCTTAAAGGGCCAGAAAATTCCCATCTACGGCAACGGGCAGAATGTCCGGGACTGGCTGTATGTTTTGGATCACTGCCGGGGCATGGATCTGGTCTTTAACAAGGGTGAGTCCGGGGAAACTTACAATATTGGCGGTGGAAACGAATGGAACAACCTGAGTATTGCCAGGTACATCTGTTCACTGCTGGATGTTCGCCGACCGCGGCAAGACGGGCAAAGTTATCTGGAGCAGATTTCTTTTGTGCAGGACAGGCCCGGCCATGACCAGCGCTATGGTATTGACGCTTCAAAAATAGAAACCAGGCTGGGATGGCAGGCCAGGGAGAGTTTTAAAAGCGGCATTGAAAAAACAGTGGACTGGTATCTGGAAAAATATACTTAAGCAATGAATCAGGCCGCTTATTCCCTGTCTCAAGTTTCAGTCCTTGCCCTTGCCTTTTTCCTGTCCATTTTCCTGGCTTTGATCTGTACCCCCATGGCTGATCGACTGGCTGGATTTCTGGGGTGTGTAGACGAACCCGGGCAGAGAAAGATCCATTCCGGACGGATTACCCGGCTGGGAGGTGTGGCCATGGCTGCGCCTCTTCTGGTCAATATCCTTTTTTTTGCCGGCTTGAGCAGGCAAATGGCAGCTTTTCTGGCAGGAGCAGGGGTGATTTTCATGGCCGGGCTGGCAGACGATAAGAACGGCCTGAATCCGGCAGTGAAATTTATCCTTCAGATAATTGCCGTGCTTTTGTTTATGGTCCTGGGAGGAACATACCTGCAGGACCTGGGAGACATTGCCGGCACCGGAGCCTTGACCCTGGGGGCAGCCGGACCGGTGGTCACTGTGGTGGCCATGGCCGGGGACGAGGTGATCAATTCCTTTCACCGGTCCGATGGCCTGGACGGGCTGCCCGCGTGCATCACGGCCATAGCCTGTCTGTTTTTCATTCCCTTTGCCTATGGCCAGGAAAACTGGTTCTACCTGGTGGTCCTGGTTTCTCTGCTGGGAGTTATACTGGGGTTTCTGCGTTTTAATTCCCACCCGGCCAGACTGTTCATGGGCGATTCCGGAAGTCTGCTGCTGGGTTTTTGCATGGCTGCAGCTGCAGTGGTTCTGACCCAGGGACAGGGCCCGGGCAAGGGCTATCAGCCGGTGACCGCCCTGATTATTCTCAGTCTGCCCATTGCCGACACCCTGTATGTCATGGCGGCCAGAATACTGCAGGGCAAAAGCCCGGTTCAGCCGGACAGGACTCATATTCACCACCGGCTGATGGATGCGGGGTTCAGCCATCAGCTGACAGTAAGCGGCATTTACTGTTTTATGCTGGGTATGGGGGTGCTGGCCTGGCTGATCAGGCCGGCTCCGGAATGGGCTCAATTCTATTTTGTCCTGGGTATTTATGCTGTCCTTTATGCTGGCCTGTATTTTCTGGAGGGGCTGACTGTTGCCAGGGGCATAAAGGTTGGCTTCAACCTGAGTCTCAGGCCGACCTCGGCCAGAGGACAGTATCTGCTCAGGCGCATAGCCGGAAAAAGCCGCCTGGTGCAGCCTGTTTTCAGTCTTGCTTTGATTCCGGCCGTGTTCATGGCCCGGGATGTTCCTTTGGAGTTCAGGTATTACATCCTTTTTGTGCTTTTGTTCGGGATTTGCTTTTATCCGTGGAAAGGAAGGATGGAAGAGGCAGGCATGGGCCACGCTGTGGTGTTTTTCAGTCTGTACTCTCTGCTTCTGGTGCTGAACCTTTCTGCCCCATCTTATTTCAGGCTGGATGAGTACCTGTCTCTGGTTTCACTCCTGGCCCTGATCTGGACCGGGCTCAGGGTGATGAAAACCAGGCGGGTCAGGGTGCTCTGGCCCGGAAGCTTTGAAATTCTTCTGCTGGGCACAGCCATGGTGGCTCCGATAATTATCCATTATTCATTCTTTATGGGTTTTGATTTCCGATGGCAGATGCTCATTTCTTTTTTTCAGGCTGTACCTCTTTTTTTGCTGAACAAGGCCTTTCTTCGCCGAAAACCCGCAAAAATCCGCAATACTGCCCTGTTTATCTGGGTTCTGCTTGCCCTGTGCCTGGTGTAAAGAACATCAGCTTTTCAGGCCAAGATGAATTCAGGACTGCGTCAGGGCGGCTCTGCCTGATTTTTCCTCACTCCGGCTGAATGGGGCACTACCTTTTGGCGGACTCATTTTTGCCTTGAAATTTTAGTGTTTTTTAGTTAGCAATAGTTTGAAATTGTCAAACTATCTTTTATTTCCAATGGGCATCCTGGAAGGCTGGCCTTGTCCCGCCTGCAGGGCGGTTTCTAATGCCCTGCAGCTTCCTGAAAAGCAGGGGCTGACAAGGCGGGGTAAAGGAAGCCTGGATTACTTGGTAGAACATGAACGTTTCCCTGCTGAATAAAGTTTTTCCGTTTTATCTGGCCATGAACCGCCGGATGGAGATAGTCAGCCTGGGGTCCTCCCTGTATAAGCTGGATCTGGGAATTGCTCCCGGCCATCAATTCAGTGATCACTTCTATATTCAAAGCCCGTCTGTTGACCTTTCCAGTTAATCCTGATCTTGCCAACTGCCGGGCTTGCATTTAAATTGAAATCAAAAAAAGCCTTAATACCTGGAAGAATCTTGCGTTTTCCAGCAGATTAATCAGAGGAGACTTTGAGCATGGCCAGATTTTTCAACAATGCCGGCCCGGTAAAGCCGGAGATTCATTATACCATTGATCCTCTGCACCGGGTGGATTGGGAGGAAATCTCCGGTTATATTGATCAGCAGCGCTATTTTGTCCTGCATGCTCCGCGTCAGACCGGCAAGACCAGTACCCTGCTGGCCATGATGAAGGCCATTAATGAAAAAGGACGCTACATGTGCGCCTATGCCAATATTGAAGGAGCCCAGGCAGCCAGAGGAGATGAATCCAAAGGCATACCAGCGATATGTAATGCCATTGCCCGTTCCATTGATATTTACCTGCATACCGGTCACAAAACCCGCCAGTGGCTTTATCAGAATTCCAGCAGCCTTCCTGCTCAGGATATGCTCAGCGAAATGCTGGCCATGTGGGCCCAGACCAGTCCCAGGCCGGCGGTTCT
>CAZHCY010000281.1:0-3420 GCA_964531185.1 uncultured Desulfovibrionales bacterium
TTTTTTCTTTTGGCAAGGAAATCAATCAATTATGAGGAGGCGTATCTTAATACGGTGACAAATAATTGTGCAGATTGACGACGCCAAAAGGAAAAAGAACCGTTTCCGGATGAAAACTGATTAATGGCATCCGTTAAGGGTTTCTGAAGGATTATACTACCAATGTGCACAGGAGGTGGACATGAATACTCAGACAGCAAAACATGAACCCGCAGCAGGGATCAAAGGGCTGCAGCACAAGCAGCCGGGCACCATGCGGGCTGAGGAAAAACTTGAGGAAAAGCGCCGACAGATTCAGGAAATGACCATTACCCTCAAAAATATTGTTCAGGCCTTTGAACAGGACAAAAAAGAGCAGGCCCAGGATCTTGCCCGCCGGGTTGCAGAGGATGTTCTGCCGGAAAGCGAACGCATGGCCCGGGAAGAGGATCAGGCCCTGCGTCATCTGCGCAAGGAAGTCATAGAAGACCAGCTGACCAGCATGGTATCAAGCGATGATCAGAATCAGGGGGATGCGGATATGCTCAAGCTGACCCCCACAGAAATCGATGTCTGCGATTATATCCGTGCCGGCCGAAGCACGTCTGAAATAGCTGACCTGATGTACCTGTCCCTGGACACCATCCAGACCCACCGCAAAAATATCAGAAAAAAGCTGGGCCTGGTGGGGCGCAAGATCAGCCTGTATTCCTATCTGCGCAGCCGTCAGGAGATGTAAAAATACGTAACTGTTTCACCACGTGCATGAGGCATGGGTCCTGGCTCTCCCAGGGCTTGGTTTTTTTAAATCTTTGTTTACATCAACGGAAAAACAAACGCTGGGGTGCCCTGCTTCTTTAAAAAAGTGCTAAACTGTTACATCCGGTTTAGTTTTTTTTCGCTTTTATCATGCCAAACAAAGGCAAGCATTCAGGGGGCCTCGGTGGAGATTACCGGCACCAGGGCCTGGGGACTGTCCCCAGGCCGGTTTAGGCATCCCCCTGAATGCTTACAAACAAAGAACCAGATCAAGGAGATCAATCATGGACCGAGTCAAAGACAAGGTTGCCGTTGTAACCGGCGGAGGCAAGGGTATCGGCAGAGCCTGTACAGAAATGCTGGCCAGGGAAGGCGCCCGGGTCATTCTGACCCAGCGCCATGAAGAAGAGGGGCGCAAAGTTGCTTCCAGCATAAGAGACCAGGGTCTGCAGGCCGCTTTTGTGGCCCAGGACGTCACCCGGGAAGATGACTGGGAACATGTTCTGGAAGAAACCCGGAAGCACTTTGGCCAGCCTGACATTCTGGTCAACAACGCCGGTATCTACATTATTGAGAAACTGGAACAGACCTCTGTGGATCAATGGAAAAAGCTCATGGACATCAACAGCATGGGTGTATTCCTGGGAATGCGCACCTTTGCCCCGGCCATGGAAAAATCAGGCGGAGGGTCCATTGTCAACCTGTCCTCAGTGGCCGGGGTCATCGGCACCCCGGGGCATGTCCTTTACAGCGCCAGCAAAGGAGCGGTGCTGACCATGACCAAGGACGTGGCCATTGAGTACGCAAAGCGCAAAGTCCGGGTAAACGCGGTTCAGCCGGGTTATGTGGACACGGGCATGGCCGACTACGGAGCTGAGGAGCAGGACTCCACCAAAAAGGATCTTGGCCAGTGGCATCCCATGGGCAGAATCGGCACCCCTGAAGAGATTGCTTATGCGGTGCTTTATCTGGCTTCGGATGAAGCCGCTTTTGTCACCGGGGCGAGCCTGCTGGTGGACGGAGGACTGTGCGCCCAGTAGTCACGGGTGCTCATAATAATCATGAAAAAGACCGGAAAAAGCATTCTCCTGGCAGCTGCGCTGGCTGCCCTGGCAGGCGGAGCTGCAGTCTATTTTTTCCTCCTGTCCCCTGCAGAGGACCTTGAAGGCCTGGCCCTGGTCAACGGCCGGATTGAAGGGGAGCGCATTACTTTAGCCTCCAAAGACAAGGGCCGGGCGGCAGCAGTTCTGGTCCGGCTCGGAGACACTGTTGACAAGGGGCAGCCCCTGGTCAGGCTGGAAAGTGAACGGATAAAGGCCAGGACTGAACAGGCCCGGGAGCAGCTCAACTCCCTTGAAGCCAAGGAAAAATCCCTGCAGCTTAAACTGAAGAATTTCAGAGAGGAAACCCGGCTCAGGATTGAAAAACAGCGCTCAGCCCTTGAGCAGGCCACGGCCGGGCTTAAACAGGCCCGGGCCCGGGAAGAGCAGAAAGGTAAAGATGCCCGGCGTTTCAAAGAGCTTGCCAGTCAGGGTACTGTAGCTGAAAAGCGAAAGGAAGATGCAGTCCTGGCCTGGGAAGTCTCCCGCAGGAAACTCCAGGAATCCCAAGCCGAACTGGAAAAGGCCCGCAAGGCGCAGGACCAGGCCCTGCTCGGCCGGGACCGCATCAAAGCCCGGGAAGATGAGCTCAGGTCCCTGAAAGCTGAAACTGCCCGGGCCGCGCAACAGCTCAAGGAACTCCAGGCCGTGCTTGAGGATATGACCATCAGAGCCCCGGCACAAGGCACTGTAACCGAACTGCCTGTGGAGCCCGGAGAAAGCGTGGCTGCCGGCGGTACAGTCCTGGAACTGTTTGATCTCAACTCCCTTTACCTTGAGGCCTATGTACCTGAGACCCAGGTGGGCCGTCTGGCCCCGGGGCAGCCGGCCCGGGTATATGTGGATGCCTGGCCAGAGGAATACTTTCCGGCCACTGTGCGCTACATAGCTGACAAGGCCGAATTTACTCCCAGGGAAGTGCAGACCAGGGAAGAACGGACAAAACTGGTCTACCAGGTCAGACTGTACCTGGACCAGAATCCGGACCACCGGCTTACCCCGGGACTTCCTGCTGATGCGGTGATCAAATGGCAGGAACAGGCCGGGTGGAGAAAGCCCTCGTGGTAGCCCGGCCCGCCGTTCAGGCTCAAAATATCAGCAAGGCCTATAAAGATGTCCAGGCCCTGGACAATGTGGATCTAAAAATAAGTCCAGGCCTGATCCACGGCCTGATCGGTCCGGACGGTGCCGGCAAATCCAGCCTGATGCGCATCATGGCCGGAGTACTGAGTCATGACAGCGGCCGCCTTTCAGTCTTTGGCCGGGAAGTGACCAGTGCCCGGACAGCTGAAGACCTCAAGTCCAGACTGGGCTACATGTCCCAGGGACTGGGCCGAAACCTGTATCCTGAGCTATCTGTGGAAGAAAACATCAATTTCTTTCTGGATATCAGAGACATGAAGGGCCGGGAAGGCCGGCAGCGCAAGGAAGAACTCCTGGAGCACACCCGGCTTGACCGTTTCAGAAATCGCCCCATGAAGCATCTGTCCGGAGGCATGAAGCAGAAACTGGCCCTGACCTGTACCCTGGTCCACGAACCTGAAATCCTCATCCTGGACGAACCCACCACCGGGGTGGATCC
>CAZHCY010000282.1:0-3412 GCA_964531185.1 uncultured Desulfovibrionales bacterium
ATAATGATGCGGACATTCAGGATTCTGGAAATTGTCAGTAAATACAAGATGTTGATAGAGAATTTTTGACTGTCAAGTTCTTGCATAAGTAAAAACAAGCGCTGGGGGTGCCCTGTTTTCCTTAAAAAGGGCTAAACTGTTGCGTTTTTCCAAAGTTTCACTTTCCGGCACAATTGGCTTTCGGAAAAGTCTGGCTCCAGCATCAGAATAAAACCTTTTGCAGACAGAAATTGCTTCAGTTTTCATGCTGCAAACTGCTGAACTGTTGCATGAATAACAGGTGATTATGGCTCAAGAATTTGAAGACTCCATAGAATTCAGAGATTCACTGAACATCCAGGAGCTTTTCGGACCTCAGGGGGATAACCTGAGAACTCTTCATGAAGCCACTGGAGTGCAGATGGAATGCCGCGGCGGAGCAGTAATCCTCAAAAGCAGGGATCAGGAAAAGCTGGCCCTGGCCAGGATCTGTCTGGAACAGCTCTACAGTCTGGTCAAGTCCGGTTACGGCATTTCCCCCCAGGATGTAGACGCATCCCTTCGTATGCTGGAGGATGATCCTGAGGCTGACCTGAAAAAAGTCTTTAAAAAAGAAACATTTATTGTTTCCAGCAAAAAGACCATAGTTCCCAGAAGCGCTACCCAGCGCCGTTATCTGCAGGCCATCAAAGGATCGGACCTGGTCTTTGGAGTGGGTCCGGCAGGAACCGGCAAGACTTATCTGGCTGTGGCTGTGGCGGTCTCAGCTTTGACCCAGAAACAGGTTAAAAGGATAATCCTGACCAGGCCGGCAGTGGAAGCCGGGGAAAAGCTGGGTTTTCTGCCCGGCGATCTCATGGAAAAGGTCAATCCCTATCTGCGTCCCCTTTACGATGCTTTGCATGACATGCTGGATTTTCGAAAGGTGCAGGAAATGCTTGAGACCGGGATCATAGAAGTTGCGCCCCTGGCTTTCATGCGCGGCAGAACTTTGAATGAATCTTTTATTATCCTTGATGAAGCCCAGAATACCACCCCGGAACAGATGAAAATGTTTCTGACCAGGATGGGGCTGGGGTCCAAAGCCGTGGTCACCGGGGACATTACTCAGGTGGATCTGCCAGACAGTGCTGTGTCCGGGCTGGTGCAGACCAGACAGGTCCTGGACAGTATCCGGGGCATCAGTTTTGTGGATTTTAACGAGAAAGACGTGATCAGGCACAGTCTTGTGGCCAGAATTGTCAACGCCTATGACCGCTTTGACCGGGTAAGGCTGAAATATAAGAACCAGGCATAGGTCTTGAACTTGATAAATGTGCTGGCTGATTCATTTCCATGTCTGACTCTGCCTGTGAGCCTGAGGGAGATCAAAGACCTGGCTGAAACAATTCTGACCGGGCTTGCAGCTGGTTCAGCAAACCTGGATATCCTCATTACCGGAGACCGGGCCATGAAGGATTATAATTTCAGGTTTCTGGGCCTGAAAT
Organism: uncultured Desulfovibrionales bacterium; assembly: GCA_964531185.1. Classification (GTDB taxonomy): domain Bacteria; phylum Desulfobacterota; class Desulfovibrionia; order Desulfovibrionales; family Desulfonatronovibrionaceae; genus CAZHCY01. The sequence goes on from CAZHCY010000282.1 coordinate 1,467, forward strand.
CCACCACCAATGTGCTGAGTTTCCCCCAGAATGAGGATGAACAGCAGGGTCTGAGGGGACAGCTGATTATAAATATTGATGCTGTCAGACGCGAAAGCCTGCTTTACGGACAGCCGCCTTTTGCCTGCCTGACCAGGCTCATGGTGCACGGCATCCTGCATCTGGCCGGTTATGAACACGGTTTTGAAATGGAGAGCATGGCTCAGGAACTTGAAATGCTGTGCCTGAACTGTGCATTGTGAAAATATTTAACAGTTCAGCCATTTGTATGAGGCGAAGGGACCGGCTCTTCCGGCGCCTGTTTTTTCCAGAACTGTTTCTCATATCAACTGAAAAACAAGTGCGTTGGTGCCCTGCTTTCCTTAAAAAGGGCTGAACTGTTACAAAGGTTAAAAGTTAAAGGTAAGGATAAAGAAATCAGGCTGTTGAAGCTGATAATGATGCGGACATTCAGGATTCTGGAAATTGTCAGTAAATACAAGACGTTGACAGAGAATTTTTGACTGTCAAGCTGCCAAAATATTATGAATATCAGATACAGAATACTTGTGGTCCTGCCCATGTACGGGGGGTCCCTTCCGGTGGGCAGATTCTGCGTGCAGGCCCTGAAAGGTCTGGGCCATCTCACTGAAGTATTTGAGGCCCCTGACTTTTACTCTGCCTTTACTGCCCTCAAGGGTCTCAGGGTCGGTTCCTCCAGCCTGGAGCAGCTGGAAAACAGTTTTTTGCAGGTGGTTTCCAATGCGGTCCTGGCCAAAGTGGATTTTTTTGAGCCTGACCTGGTGCTCTGCCTGGCCCAGGCTCCCCTGTCCAGACAGGCCCTGAAAAGGCTTGGCAAAGACAAGGTGCCCACAGCCATGTGGTTTGTGGAAGATTTTAAGGTTTTCGGCTACTGGCGGGCTTTTGCTCCTTATTATGACCTTTTTGCAGTCATTCAGAAAGAACCCTTTCTGACCGAACTGAGCCGGGTTGGACAGAGCAACTGCCTGTACCTGCCCCTGGCTGCAGATCCTGACTTTCACCGGCCCCTGGAGCTGGGTCCGGTGGAAAGAAGCAGATGGGGAAGCGACGTATCCTTCATGGGGGCAGGCTATCCCAACAGACGCAGGGCCTTTCGGGATCTTACCGGGTATGACTTCAAGATCTGGGGCACGGAATGGGAAGGAGACTCTGCCTTGTCCAGGCTGGTTCAGATGGAGGGCAGACGGATTACTTCAGAAGAGTGCGTCAAGATATTCAATGCCTCTAAAATAAATCTTAATCTGCACTCATCCATAGACCAGGACCAGACAGTCAAAGCAGGGGATTTTGTCAATCCCAGGACCTTTGAGCTGGCTTCATGCGGGGCTTTTCAGCTGACAGACAACAGGCAGCTGCTGCCAGAGCTGTTTGATGCCCGGGAGATTGCCCTGTTTTCCAGCATGGACCAGCTCAAGGAGAAAATCGATTATTATCTGGCCAGGCCCAGGGAGCGGGCAGAAATGGCTGCCCGGGCCAGACAGAGAGTGCTGGCCGGACATTCCTACGGGCACCGCATGGAAGAACTCATAAGCTTTGCCCGGAACCGGAAAATCATCAGCCCGGGCAGAGCAGCCGAGGGGCTGCCCGAGGATCTTCCAGATGACCTGCGCCGGGACATTCAGGAGCTTCTGGCCAGGCTGGGGCTTCCTGCCAGCGTGGGTTTTCAGGATCTGGTGCATTATATCCGGCAGGAGCAGGGCAGGCTGAGCCCCCTGGAAACCTCCATACTGTTTCTTGATGAGTGGAAAAAGCAATATACAAAATCCAGCTGAGATTGATTTTAAGTAACAGTTCAGCCGTTTGCATGCGGCCTGGGGACCGGCTCTCCCAGAGCTTTTCCAAGTTTTTTTTGCATCAACCCAAAAAAGGCGCTGAGGTTCCCTGCTTTCCTTAAAAAAAGGCTGAACTGTAACCCCGGAGCAATC
>CAZHCY010000283.1:0-3387 GCA_964531185.1 uncultured Desulfovibrionales bacterium
ACTGGCTGAAGCTGGTTAAAACCGCTAAAGCCAGGACCAGGATCAAGCACTGGATTCGCAATGAAGAGCGCCAGCAAAGCATAAGTCTGGCCAGAGAGGTGCTGGAGAAAGAGGGGCGCAAGCTGGGGATAAATGTCAACCAGGCCTTTAAAAAGGGACTTTTCCGGGAACTGGCTGCGGAATACTCCTTTAATACCGAGGATGATCTGCTTTCAGCCATTGGTTATGCCAGGATAACTCCCAGACAGGTGCTGAACAGGCTGCTGCCCAGAGAGGAGGCCGCCCCTGCCCAGGAGGAAGCTGAGCAGAACCGGTCAAGGGAGGAAAAGCCGGCTCCTTCGTCTGCCAAAAAACAGGGGGTCAGGATCAAGGGGATCGGGGATGTTATGGTCAGGTTTGCCAAATGCTGCAATCCCCTGCCCGGGGACCCTATTCTGGGCTACATCAGCCGTGGGCGCGGGGTGACCATTCATACCACTGACTGTCATAATGTCCGGGACATGGAGCCTGAAAGAAAAATAGAGGTATTCTGGGAAAGCGAAATGGACAAGGCTTTCCCGGCCAAGATCAAGCTCATCTGTGAAAACAAAAAGGGGGTCCTGGCCAAGATCAGCACCCTGCTTACCAAAGAAGACGTGAATATCGACTCTGGAAGCTTCAAGTCCAATGTGGACGGCAAGACAGAGCTTATATTCACTGTCATGGTAAATGATTCCCCCCATCTGTACCAGACCATTGTCAGGCTCAGAAAACTGAAGGAAGTGGCGGAAGTGACCAGGATAAGCGAATAAAAGCTGTATGGGGATGTTTTTCAGGCAAGGTTCCGGCAGGACCTGAAGGCTCAGACGGGAAGGATAAAAAAGGGCGGCCTGAAAACCGCCCTTTGATGGGTTGCAGGTGTTACTGCTGAACCAGCTCTATCTCGAAATTGAGATCCTCGCCAGCCAGGGGATGGTTGGCATCCAGAGTAATGGTTTCCTCGCTTACTTCCACAATAAAGGCTGGAAATTCCTGTCCTTCAGGGTGCCTGAGCATTAGCTGCTGGCCCACGTTCCGGGGAATTTCCTCAGGGATTTTTTCCTTGGGCACTTCCAGAATCATATCCTGACGCCTTTCTCCGTAGGCATCCTGGCAATTGATGGTTACTTCCTTGCTGTCTCCTGTTTTCATGCCCACCACGGCCTGTTCAAAACCGGGAATGACCTGTCCCTGACCCACTGTAAACTCCAGGGGATCTCTCTCCCTGGAGGAGTCAAAAACTGTTCCGTCATTGAGTTTTCCTGTATAATGAACTTTAACCGTGCATCCGTCTTCCACTTTTGACATTAATCAGTCTCCTTGATGTTTTTGTCCTGAATTATTCAGGAATCTGTTTGTTTTTACTGTTTATCTTTATCCTGTTGACCACTTTTTGATAATAGACCTGATCATGTTCCAGATTGACCGGCCTTGTCCGGCTCATGTTCATTCTGGTCACCAGCAGGTTGAGTTTCTGGATCTGTCTGTATTTTTCCTGTTCGTCATCACAGTCCTGAAGCAGGTCCACAATGGACTGGATCTCTCTGCCAAGCTCCACTTCTCTGGGAACATATCCCGCATTTTTGAGGATTTTATGGGCCATTCGCATCTCTGGCGGAATATGGCTGTCATCCTCCAGAATCAGAGGCTGACCCTGTCCGGGCAGATTGTTTAACCGGCCCTCATTTAGGGCCTGAAGGATTTTTTCCTCAGCAATGCGGGCAAGTATGTCCATGACCTTCAGCTAACCCTTGACGCAGATGAGCGGACTGAGTCTGGCCACTTTATGGGCCAGGCCTGAGTTGTGAGTGACCTGGATGACCCTGTCCACATCTTTGTAAGCCCGGGGGGCCTCTTCAGCCAGCCCTTTAAGGGAATGGCCCCGGATTTCAATTCCGGCCTGCTGAAGTTCCTCCAGCAGGCCGGCGGCCCGGAAATCTTTAAAGGCCTGTCTGCGGCTCATGACTCTGCCCGCTCCATGACAGGCAGAGCTGAGGCTTAATTTTTCCGAGGCTGCAGTGCCTTTCAGAATGTAAGAGGAAGTGCCCATGCTCCCGCCTATGATCACCGGCTGACCCAGGCTGCGGTATCTGTCCGGCAGTTCCCTGCTTCCAGGCCCAAGGGCCCGGGTGGCCCCTTTACGGTGCACGTAAAATTTTTCAGGCCCCTGGCCCAGATCATGCTGCCCTTCCCGGCATGTATTATGAGAAACATCATAAATCAAATTCAGACCGGCATCTGGAAAAAAATCAGCAAAAACCTGTCTGGTCAGGTGGGTCAGGATCTGTCTGTTGGCCAGGGCACAATTCAAGGCCGCCCGCATGGCCCCCAGGTATTCCTGCCCTGTCTTTGACCTGATGGGTGCACAGGCCAGGTTCCGGTCAGGCAGGTGAATGCCGTGGCTGGAAGCCTGACTGAGCATGATCCGGATATAATCAGTGGCTGTCTGATGTCCCAGGCCTCTGGACCCGCAATGGATGCTGACTGTACAGTCTCCAGGCCTCAGACCCATGACCCCGGCCATGTCCGGATCAAAAATTTCATCTATGGACTGGACTTCCAGATAGTGATTGCCTGAGCCCAGGGTGCCCATGAGAGTGAGCTGGCGTTCCCGGGCCTGACTGGAAACGTGCTCAGGAGCCGCTCCCTGGACCATCCCCCGGTGTTCACACATTTCCAGGTCACTGGGACGGCCCAGCCCCTGACTGACAGCCCAGGACGCGCCTTTCAGCATGATCTTGTCCAGATCGCGGGCGGATACTTTGAAGCCGCCTTTTTTGCCCAGACCGGCCGGGCTTTTCTGGAACAGCCTGTCAGCCAGGTCTTTGCTTTGCTTGAGTATTTCCTGTTTGTGAATCCCTGTGGTCAGACATCTGACTCCGCAGGCAATGTCAAATCCCACTCCTCCGGCGGAAACAACCCCGCCCTGGTCTGGATTGAAAGCAGCCACACCGCCGATGGGGAAGCCATAGCCGGTATGAGCATCAGGCATGGCCATAACCGGACCTGTAACTCCGGGCAGGGAAGCAGCGTTGTAGAGCTGTTCCAGAACCTTGTCCTCCATATTGTCCAGGATGAACTGATCTGCATAGATTACTGCAGGAACCCGCATGGTGCCGGCTGGTTCAAGGATATATGAATATGGAGTTTGAGGGACAGGAGATTTGATGTCCATTTGTTTGTGCAGGATTAAGGATGCTGTTTTGAGGATTTGCCCGGCAAAATATTTTTTATATATTCAGGGTGCTGAATAAAGAACACGGTCTGACTTTGGCGCTGCCGGTTCAGCCAGGGCTGTGATTTGAGTCTGACAATTTATCAAACTAAAGTTCCGAAAAGGACTAAAAGCAAGGAACTAAGGGCGGATGG
>CAZHCY010000284.1:0-3372 GCA_964531185.1 uncultured Desulfovibrionales bacterium
ATCAGCTTCAACAGCCTGATTTCTTTATCTTTACCTTTAACTTTTAACTCTCAAGCTGGGCAAATGAGTCCGGAAAACAGGCTGGTTTTATGCTTGCCCGGCGGTTTTTTACTTTGTATGTTTTATAAAATCTTCATTGACACCTGGTCTGCCTGGATGCAGAGAATTGACCAAGGATAATTAATTATGGCCATGGAAGACATTCATAATGTTGCGCCGGGCATGGTTCTGGCTGATAACATTGTAACTCCCAACGGACGACTGATTCTTCCCAGGGGAGTGGTTCTTAAGGATAGTCACATCAACTATCTGAAAAAATGGGGCATAGCAAGGGTCAATGTCCAGGCGGAGACTCCCTTTAAGGGAGCACAAAGCCAGCTGCGCAGGATGCTCACAGAAGAAATCGAAAGCTTTCTGATTCCCATGTACGCCTGTAACGACCTGCAGAATCCCCTGGTGGAAAGTATATATGGTGCAGCATTGGACAGGCTGCTGAACAGAGCGGTCAAGGGCTGGAAAGTCCCCAAAAAACAGGTCAGCATGCCGGTCAATGACGGCAGCCTCAGGGACCAGTTTTTTGTGGGAGAATTCAGCCTTGAGGATCTCATAAGTCATGAGGTGGACCTGGCCTCATTTCCGGATATATATTTCAAGGTTTATGAAGCCATTAATTCGTCCAGAAGCAACGCTGACTATCTGGCCAGGGTGATCAGCAATGACATAAGCTTGTGCGCCAAACTTCTCCGGCTGGTGAACAGCCCGTTTTACGGCTTACGGACCAGAGTTGATTCCATTTCCAGGGCCATTGCCCTGGTGGGAGCTGATGAGCTGTCCACCCTGGCTCTGGGCATCTCAGCCATCAGCGCCTTCAAGGATATTCCGCCTCAGCTCATAGACATGAAATCCTTCTGGAGCCATTCTGTGGCTGTGGGCATTTTGTGCCGACGCATGGCAGGCCTTGCTTCGCTGCCGGGGGAGAAAATGTTTGTGGGCGGACTGCTGCACGATATGGGCAGGCTGATTATTTTTAAAAAAATGCCTGCTGCTGCATCAGAAGCAATAATTTATTCCCAGACCAATCTGCTGCCGCTGGTGGAAGCAGAGAAAGATATTTTCAGGTTTGACCATGCCCAGGCAGGAGCAGCACTGGCCAGAGCCTGGAATCTTCCTGATTTTCTGCAGGACCAGCTTGGCAGGCACCATGACCAGGGCCGTATGGATTCTCCGGAAGCCGCTTTGACCCATCTGGCTGATTTTATGGCTGCAGGAATGCTTTTTGCCGAAAAAGGCTCGCTGGTGCTGCCGCCTTTGAACCAGTCCTGCCTGGAATCAGCAGGACTGGAAACAAATATGCTGGAGCAGATTGTCAGTGATGTGGAAAATGAATTCAATGCCGTGGTCAGCATTTTTTTCAGCTGAAATTAACAGGCGCTCAGTCTTCTGGTCCTTTTTTTCAGGCGGTGAATCTGTTTGCGCAAAGACTCGCGGGCCTTTTTTTCAGTTTTGGGAAGGTCGAGTTTTTTGGCCTGCAGTTCTTTAATTTTAAGCTTCAGGCTTTTTATCTGTTCCTGATAAGCTTTTTTGGTTGAGCCTTCTTCATCGGTTATGCCCAGGACTTCTTTGATGGCCTCCAGCAGACTGTCCTTGTCCATGCCTGAGGCTCCAGTGATCTGGGGGATTTTCTCCATGGCCAGCTGCCTCAATTCCTTGGCTGTCATCTTGTTCAGAGGTTTTTTCAGTTCCAGATTGATTTCATCACTCATTGCGTCTTTCCTCCTTATATAAAACCGGTTAAGAATTTATGTAACAGTTCGGCCATTTGCATGAGGCACGGCTTCCTGCCCGGAGGCGGCGCCCGGTGGGGACTGGCTCTGCCTGGGCTTGTTTTTTCCAGGCCTTTTTTTAACATCTACCAGAAAACAGCGCTGGGGTGCCCTGCTTTCTTAAAAAGGGCTAAACTGTTACGAATTTATGTATTTTCTTTAAAACAAATGGCTGTCCGCTGCTTTTCCGGGCCTGGCATGGGCCAGGGACTTTTGCAAAACTGTCTGCAGGTTTTGCCCCCTGCTAGCGGGCAAAAGAGCCGGATGCGGGCTGCCTTGCTTTATTCCGGAACAGGTCAGCACACAAGTTTTTTGCTGCATCATATTATTCATCCTGGAAAAGCCGCACATAAGCCTGGTAGCAGCGGGTCACAGGGGAATCCTTTTTCATCTTGTGTTCAAGGCCGCCCAGGGGGCCGGGTTTTAAAATCCGGGTTTGAACATCAGGGGGCTTGACTGCCACCTCATCCAGAGGGGTTCTGCCCTTTAACAGTTCAGCGCGCACTTTGTCAAAAAAAACAGAACCGCAAAACTGATTGACTGCGTCAACAATACTCTGGCCAAGAAAATGCATTTCCTGCATGACAATCCCGTCCTGGACACCCAGAATCAGGGTGGTGCTGTGTCTTCCAAGAGGGCGAGCCAGCCGGGCAGTTTCCGGTCCGACGATTTCATGCCAGCTCCGGCAGATATGCTGAAACATGCAGTTGGCTCCATCAGGATCCATGCGCTCCAGCCAGGAGTTCATAACCTTATCCAGGGACTTCATAACCCATATACAATAAAACTCCATGCCCTGCCTGGCAAGCCTGAATCATACCCTGCAGAAACCAGGGCCATGCCCGCCCTGCCCGGAAAATATCCCATAAGTGCGGCCGGCCAGGATGAAAGCTCAGAAGAAGTGTGTTTTAAGGAACCAGCCTTGATAAGGCTGGTTCCGGCTGAGAAGCCTGTGCTGGAAAGCCGCCCATGTTATTTTAAAAGAAAAAAGATGTTCAGGGGATTGACAAAAAGGATCTTTTGAGGATATAAAACAAAAAAACTCCTGTTTGTCTTAATTAGGGTGGATGCAGATGATGCTTAGCAGGGCGGGTGAATATGCTGTCAGGTGTGTGCTTTATATGTCCGGCCAGAGTCCCGGGAGAACAGTTCCCAGAAAAGAGGTGGCCAGGGCCATGGGAATACCTGAAACCTTTCTGTCCAAAATTGCACAGGATCTTGCCAGGGCAGGGATTATTCTCATAAGACAGGGATCCCGGGGCGGATATCGTCTGCTCAGGGAACCAGCAGACATTACTCTGCTTGACGTGGTGGAAGCCGTGGACGGGGAGATATACCTGAATGAGTGTATTATGCAGCCGGAATCATGCCGGAGAAGCCCCATGTGCAGGGTGCACAGGGTGTGGCAAAAAGCCAGAGAAAGGGTGCGCCAGACCCTTGGGGAGGCCGATTTCAGGGACCTCGGGCGCGGGGAGTTCTGTTCAGATAAAAAACCGTAACAGTTTAGACATAATGATTGACAGCTGCTCAGGCTGGCAACTTGGTTTCG
>CAZHCY010000285.1:0-3364 GCA_964531185.1 uncultured Desulfovibrionales bacterium
GGCAGGGATGAGTACGGCCCTGGCCAGACCGGGCAGATAGCCTGAAAAGTATCTGTCGGTCTTTTCAGCACCGTCTATAATCAGATCCACCAGCGGACCGGTTGCCCTGAGTCCCAGGGCGGCAGGATCAGCAGCTTCAGCCTGGGCCAGCATTCTGCTGCGCATGGCCTCCTTTATCCGGACCGAGGCCAGACCGGACAAATATCCTGAGAGCCAGACCAGAAAAGCTCTGACTGCGATTATTCCGGGCAGAATCCATAAAAGAGGAAGAAGCTCCTGCAGCCCCTGGTCTTCAAATACTGCCAGATGAACAGCCCTGGCCATGAGCCAGGCCTGAATTATCAGCAGAACGCCTGAGCTCAGGCTTAAGCCCACTGACAGAGACAGGCATCCACCTGCGGTCTTAATATAACCCTGAAGCCATTGTCTGGGGGTGTTCTCTGGCAAAGCACCTGTCTCGGGGTAAACATTCAGAGGGATTGATTTTCTGCAGGGGCTGCCCGGCAGCCGTAACCCACCGGGAAAAACAGTCCAAATCTGTCGGTCAGAAGCATGTTTAAAATTTAATCCAGCATACGGCCCGGCAAAAAACTGCCAGCAGCGCTGCTGCCGGCAACAGGGCATGGACCCGGACAGCCTGGTTCAGGCTGCCCGGGTCTGTGCTCTGCTGAGATTGTCCCCGGTCCTGCCTTCAGAACCGGGGCCGCAAAGTGCAGTTCAATACGCTTCATCGTAGTCCAGGTCTTCCTGGGTAATCTTGTGCCCGAACCTGATGTGCACCCAGGTCTGATAAGCAATCACTATGGGTACAAAGATCAAAGCCACTGCCAGCATGATCTTCAGGGTAAGGGGGCTGGAAGCTGAATTGTGTATGGTCATGCTGTAGTCCGGATTTATACTTGACGGCAAAAGCGCAGGGAAAAGCCCGATGACTCCGAACAGGGTGACACTGATAATGGTCACCGCCGAAGACAGCCAGGACTTGAGATGTTCCCCTCTGCCCAGATAAATCCTGGTCATAAGCAGAGCCGCGACAGCCAGAACCAGGATGATCAGGAGCAGGGGACTGGACGTGTAATTGTCAAAAAGCCTGGTGTAAACTGCAGTCAGAACCAGGAAAAGAACAGTCACCACCAGAACAGCGGTCCAGACCTTTGAAGCCAGCCCTGCTGCCCGTTTCTCCATCTCCCCCTGGCTTTTCACAGCCAGCCACAGACCGCCGTGCATGGAAAAAAGCAGTACAAACAATACGCCTCCTGCCAGACCATAAGGATTAAGCAGGGTCAGCAGGTTGCCTTCATTGATCTGCTGGGCATTCAGGGGTATGCCTTTGAATATGTTGGCAAAGGCAACTCCCAGGAGCAAAGCCGGCAAAAAGCTGCCCAGTATGTTGCAGCCGTCCCAGAACTTTCGCCAGGAGTCGCTGTCCACCTTTCTGCGGAATTCAAAGGACACCCCCCGGAAAATCAGGGCAAAAAGAAGAAGCAGCAGGGGAGTGTACAAACTGCTGAACATGACCGCATAGGTTCCTGGAAAGGCGGCAAAGGTAACTCCGCCGGCGGTTATCAGCCAGACCTGGTTGGCATCCCAGAAGGGACCGGCTGCATTGTAAATGATTCGCTTGTCGGTCTCGTTTTCGGCCAGAAAGGGCATGTTCATGCCCAGGCCCAGGTCATACCCGTCCAGGGCGAAATAAACCGCCCATAAAACACCCCAGAGCAAAAACCAGATGGTTTCCAGCATGGGTCAACACCTCCGGTGAATTTGAATTATTATTGTCAGCACCTGAAAAAGCAAAGATTCCTGATTTAACTGCTTCAGGCTGTGGTTTGCGGTTCAGGTCCCTTGCGGCCGTACTTCATGAGCAGAAAAACACACAGGGAGACCAGCAGACCGTATATGGCGAAAAATCCTGCCAGTGATCCCAGGACCTGGCCTGTGCTTATCCCCGGGGACACAGCCTCTGAAGTCCGCATCATACCGTAGACTATCCATGGCTGCCTGCCCATTTCCGCCACAATCCATCCCAGCTGAATGGCTATGTAGGGCAGAGGAATGACCCAGGGCAGGATCCCAAGCAGCCTGCCGGACTTTTCCGGGTTTTTGCGCTTAAGCCAGGCCCAGCCGGCCAGCAGAGGAAAAAGAAAGCCCAGCCCCACCATGGTTCTGAAGGACAGAAAAGTGGTGGTCACTGGTGGACGGTCCTCTTCAGGAAAGTCCTTAAGGCCCTGAACTTCTGCATCAAAATCATGATAAGCCAGCATGGACAAACCGCCAGGGATGGGCAGAAGCTCCACCAGATTGCCCTCATTGGCCGGATCCGGGATTACCAGCAGATACTGCGGTGCCCGGGTCCTGGTCTCCCAGTGCGATTCCATGGCTGCCAGCTTTTCCGGCTGATACTTGGCCACTTTCGCCCCGTGACTGTGCCCCTGCACCACCAGGACCAGGGCAAACACCAGGGTAAAAGGAGCAGCAATCATGAATGACTTCTTGAAAAACTGCACATTACTGCCCCTGGCTATATGGTAGGCGGAAATCCCCAGCACAAAAAAACCGCTCAGCACATAAGACGCACTCAGGGTATGGATGAACTGATGCCAGGCGAATTCATTGGTCACCAGGGCGGTGAAGCTTCCCAGTTCAGCCCTGCCGTCGCCAAAAACATACCCTACAGGATTCTGCATCCATCCGTTGGCCATGATTATCCAGAAAGCGGACAGGTTGGCGGCCAGAGCCACCAGCCAGATGGAAGCATTGTGCGCCTTGGGAGAAAGTTTGTTCCAGCCGAAAATCCAGACCCCGAGAAAAGTGGATTCCAGAAAAAAAGCCAGGGTGGCTTCTATGGCCAGAAGAGACCCGAAGATATCGCCCACATAGGCAGAGTAGCCTGACCAGTTGGTCCCGAACTGAAACTCCAGAGCTATGCCTGTGACCGCTCCCAGGGCAAAATTAATCAGAAAAAGCTTTCCCCAGAACTTGGCCATTCTCTTGTAGGTTTCATCCCCGGTTCTTACGTACCTGGTTTCCATGAAAGCCACCAGCAGTGACAGGCCAAGGGTCAGGGGCACAAAAATGAAGTGGACGAAAGTGGTCATGGCAAATTGCAGCCTTGACAGTAACAGTACATCCATAAGTCTTCCCCTGTGTTAAAAGATTGGTTTTTTGTAACAGTTCAGCCATTTGCATGCGGCACGGCTTCCTGCCCGGAGACGGCGCCCGGAGGGGACTGGCTCTGCCTGCGCTTGTTTTACCAAGTCTTTATCGTACATCAGCCCAAAAACAGGCGCTGGGGTGCCTGTCCCCTGGTTTCCTTAAAAAGGGCTGATATGATTGACAGTTGTCAATGGGCAAAAGTTGTCTG
>CAZHCY010000286.1:0-3354 GCA_964531185.1 uncultured Desulfovibrionales bacterium
GGGTGACGGGGTGCCTGTCCCCTGCGCCCTTAAAAAGGGCTAAACTGTTACAAATGATTGATGTGCCCAAAAATTTAGAATCCTGGAAATTGTCTGTAAACACAAGAAATTTCTAAAGCCTTCAGGACTGACCGGTTTTTTTATGACAGGTTCAAAAAATTGAACCTGGGATTGCCCTGGATGGTCAGAATCTGACGGGCTGGTTCAAAAAATTTAACTATTTATCCCGGGATTGAGTCAGGGTTGACGGTTTAAAGCCTGCAGTTGAGCCGTTTATGATTTTTGGCCTGCATATTGCTAATTAATTTTTAAGTTTCTTCCTCCTTTTGCAAGAGCCGGCTGCATTGTTCAGGTGAACAGTGCAGCCGGCTTTTTTTTTGTACTTGCATGGCTTCATCAAAGGATTAGCTTTCTGGACAGTTATATGTCAGAAGTTAAAGCCGGCCTGGTAAGGATGACTTCCGGGGCGGCTCATGTCTTGTCAAAGGACAAGGGTTGGGGTAGCATTCAAGACAACAAACTTTTGATCCAGCAATAATTTCATTTTTTTGTAACAGTTCAGCCAATTGCATGTGGCATGGGGACCGGCTCTTTCAGGGCTTTTTTTTAAGTCTTTTTTTACTTGACACTCAAAAATTCTCTGTCAACGTCTTGTATTTACTGACAATTTCCAGAATCCTGAATGTCCGCATCATTATCAGCTTCAACAGCCTGATTTCTTTACCTTTAACTTTTAATTCTCAAGTTTTTTAGTCTATGAGTTATTTCAAGCCTTGTCCTGAATGCGGAAAACCCATTCAGTTTTATAAAAATCCTGTGCCCACGGTGGATATTGTCATTTTTTCCCCGGCCCGGGAAATTGTTCTGATAGAACGCAGGAATTATCCTTATGGCTGGGCACTTCCGGGCGGGTTTGTGGATTATGGGGAACAGGCGGAAGCTGCCGCCATAAGAGAAGCCAGAGAGGAAACCGGTCTGGAGGTGGTGCTGACCGGGCTGCTGGGAGTATATTCTCATCCGGACAGGGATCCCAGGTCTCACACCTTAAGCGTGGTTTATACTGCTCAAACTGCCCAGCCAGGGCTTTTAAAGCCAGGGGATGATGCTTCCATGGCCCGGTGGGTGAGTCTGAGCCATCTTCCGGAGCTTGCCTTTGATCACAGTCTCATTATTCAGGATTTCAAAATCAGGCTGTCCAGGTGTAATCCCGGCTTAAGCCTGTAAACAAGGATTGTCAGGCTGGTGGCTGTTGGACTTAAAGTTTTTTTAACATCTTCAGGAAGGCAGGTTATGGTGGTCAGTAAAACCATCAGGTCCTGCAGACCTGACCTGTTCTGAATTATTGCCGGTGACCCGGCAAAAAGTCATGCAGCGCCGCAATTCGTTGTTCTGGCGAAGCTTGACCCGGGCATGAACCCAGAAGCCGGAATCCAGTTTTATCAAGTGGCTGGAAAAGTTATATATCGAGTTTTTCAGGGAAATCCGGCTGGCTGCAGGGATATCATTTTAGTTTCGTTTTTTGCAGGTAAATCATGTATATTTGCATTGACCTGGGAGGGACAAATATCAGGGGAACCTGGATAGACAAATCAGGTCTGTCCGGTGAGCCTGTGGTTGTCCGTCGTCCCCGGGATCTTAAGGGTACTGAGGATGCCCTGCTTTTTATTGTCCACAACATAGACAAATCCTGTCCAGGCAGAGTTCAAAAAATTGGACTGGCCACTGCCGGACCCATGGATTATGCATCCGGTGTTTATCTTTCTCCTACCAACATGCCGGAATTAAAAGACTTTGACGTGAAGAGCCTTTTCCTTCAGAAGCTGAATCTGGAGAGTGTTTTTGAAAATGACGCCCAGGCCGCCGCACTGGGGGAAACATTCAAGGGGTGTCTGGCTGGTGAAAAAGATGCCCTGGTTTTCACTCTGGGCACAGGGCTGGGCTCTGGAGTGATCATGGGCGGAAAGCTCTGGAAGGGCAATCTGCCGGCAGGTCCGGAACTGGGCCATCTCTATCTTGGTCCGGGCCGAAAAGTTACCTGCGGCTGTGGCCAGGTGGGGTGCGCTGAAACCTGGCTCAATGCCCGGGCTTTGCTTGATCTGGCCTGTCAGGAGTTCAGTCTGCAGGACCTCAGGCAGCTGACTCCGCTTCTTGAGCAGAAAAATCCGGCAGCCCTGAAAATTCTTGGCCAATACGGTCACAGGCTGGGTCTTTATTTGAGCCAGGTGGTTTCAATATTTGGCATTTCCTCCATTGGTCTGAGCGGTGGTTTAAGCAGGTTGGCCCCGTATTTTCTTCCTGCTGCTGAAGCAACTGTTCAGCACAGGCTGGGCTTCAGGCCCTGGCTTCTGCCGGATCAGATCAGGCACGCTTCAGATCCGGAAATGAGTGCTTTATGGGGCATGGGCTGCTTGATGATTTCCTGAGTTTCTGGTCCTGTTTGAATGCCTGTCTGCCTGTTCTTAAGCTGAAGCCAGCCTGGTTACAATTTGTTTGCATGAGGCAGTTCTTCTTGATTTTTAAATCATTTTGGAGATAATTAATGTTGTTTGCATGCATTTCTGTCAGGCCTGTCTGGGCATAGATGGGTTAACTCCCGGAAAAAGCTGAGGAAATATGGATTTTAAACCGGAAATTTGTTTTGTTGCTTCGGAAATTTACCCTTTCTCCAAAACAGGAGGACTGGCCGATGTACTGGGAGTCCTGCCCCTTACCCTGCATAAAATGGGTTACAAGGTTTGTGTAATTACTCCTTTATACGGCAGGATAGCTACCAGTGAGTTCTCCCCCCACCTGGTTTATGAAGACATAAATGTGGGTTATCCGTGGCCAGAGATATCAGCTGATATTTTCAGGGCCAGTTTTCACGGAATGCCGGTTTATTTTGTGGACCGGGGGGAGTATTTTGACCGGCGTTATTATTATTGTACCTATAAAGGTGATTATTTTGACAATTGCGAGCGTTTCATTTTTTTCTGCCGGGCAGCCATGGCCTTAATCAGAAAAATGGATGTTCCGCCAAACATCATTCATTCCCATGACTGGCATGCCGCCTTGATTAATTCATATATATACTATCAGCGAAGAACAGATCCTTTCTGGAAGAATACATCCACGGTGTTCACCATCCATAATCTTGCTTTTCAGGGGAGATTTTCCGTCCGTCTTTTCTGGGACTGCGGGCTCCCTTATGAAGCCTGGAATTCTGACGGAGTGGAGTATTATGACTCCTTTAATCTGCTCAAGGGCGGGATTGCCCATGCAGATATGGTAACCACTGTCAGTCCTTCCTATGCCGCCGAGATTCTCACCCCTGAATTCGGCTGCGGTCTGGAAGGCATTCTGCAGAAAAGAAGT
>CAZHCY010000287.1:0-3332 GCA_964531185.1 uncultured Desulfovibrionales bacterium
ACCCGCGACTTCAACCTTGGCAAGGTTGCACTCTACCACTGAGTTACTCCCGCATAAGAGAAAAAAGTTGATAAGGCAGTCTGCTGGAAGTGTCAAGGATAAATTGAGCCCACTTTCCTGAGTTCAGCAGGTATTCAGGGCAGAAATCAGATAAAGGCGTCCGGGCCTGAAAACCTCAAGCCCAACCTTCAGGGCTGCCTGGCCGGGCTGGTCCTGATTTGGGCAGCAGGACAACATCAACTCCCTGAAGGTGACGGAAGGCAAACCCCTGCTGGATTCCCTGAGCAGCCTGAACCGGATCAGTGACAATGGCTCCGCCCAGATAGTCAAAACCCAGATCAAAAAGCGTGCTGGCCAGGGGGGTGCTTGGCCCGAGCATAATTTTTACAGCCCCTTCAGGGATCAGATGCAAAATTTCCGCCAGGGTCCCATTGAGCAAAGTGGTGGCGGTCATGGCCACCACATCAGCTCTGGGCAGAACAGATGTTTTCAGGTTTTCATGGAGATCTCCGGTGCCTGGAGATTTTTCCAGGACCCACAAGTTCCTGAACTCAAAGACCATCTTCTCCACAAAGGGGAAATGGCCGATAACAGCCACATTGCGTGCTTTGCCCAGGGTGCGGATCAGGTCCTGGGCCCTGGTTCTCGGGCCGGATGATCCGGGATTGAGCAGGGTATTTACAGCAGCCAGACCCCAGGAAGCATGGATGGTCTCCTGGTGGATGAGGCTTTGGACAATGCTGTGCAGGGAAGCATGGCTTTCCAGGACAGGACTGCCCGGGGCCAGGCCTGAAATTACAGAGGCCAGTCCTGTGCCGCTGGGGCTGGTAATGCCCACCATATGGCTGCCATGAAAAGTATTCAAAACCGGATAATCCGGCTGCTTCAGGGCCTCTGAAATCAGGCCTTCCGTGATGCGGGTCTGGGTGATGATCATTCTGGACAATTGGTTTTAACTTTTGAGCCGGATGAATTGAATCTGCTTAATTGCTGCAGCCCGGAGGCTGACGCTGTGAGCCGGGCTTGAAAGCTTGAGCCGAATAACAGCGGATTTGACTGGAAAAACCGTGTCTTGCAGCCGAAAAAAAGTCAGAAGTCAGTGATGAGGCCTCAGCAAAAACAACGGGTTAAGGTAACAGTGCAGCCCTTTTTCATAGGAAAGCAAAACGTCCCGGTGCCTGTTTTTTGGTGGAAGCAGGAAACAGACTTGGAAAAACAGGCTCTGGGAGAGCCGGTCCCCCTCCGGGCTGTATGCCTCCGGGCAGGAAGCTGTGCCTTATACAAATGGCTGACCTGCTACGGTTTAAGAAATTGTTTCCGGTCAGGTCATGGTCTTCTGGACTTTTTGCAGGAAAATCAAGCAGTGTAAATATAAGGTCCATAAGTAAATTTCCCTGGCTTTACAAGGGGGAATTCAGCCGGTTTTTTGAGCCCTTTTGAGGCTGAACAGCAGGGCTGTTCAGGAAACAGGGCAGGCGCAGGGGCACCTGATGCTGTTCAGGGCCCGGATTATTTCCTGAAAGAAAATGTTTGCTGCTGTCTTTACAAATGAGAGACCATTATATAAAATGTATAATTTTACAAAGTTGGAGGTCTAAGGATATGGATAGTTCAGATTTGGCATACTTTAGAAAACTGCTTGAAAATATGCGGGATGAAATTCGTCAGAAAGGCGAGAACACCATTGAGGATATGACTGAAGACCGGGAAATGTACGCTGATCCGGCGGACAGGGCTTCAGCAGAGTCAGACCGCGCTTTTATACTGAGGCTCAGAGACAGGGACAGAAAGCTGGTCCAAAAGATAGAACAGGCTCTGGAGCGCATTGATGATGGAAGTTTCGGAATTTGCGATGAATGCGGGGAGGATATCTCCATTCCCAGGCTTAAGGCCAGACCGGTGACTACTTTGTGCATCAAGTGCAAGAGCAGGCAGGAGCAGGAAGAATCCCTTCAGGGCGGCTGATTGTGTCCTGAGGGCCGGGACTGCTTTTTGCAGCTGTTAAGCCTTGTCCTGCAATGGATGAGGACCCTTTGTCTCTGGTTTTGTTCCCGGCTGTTACCAATTCCGCCTGGGTGAGCCGCCTTCTGCCATGGGCAGGGGAATTAAATTTGCGGCAAAAATAAAAAAACAGGGGAATTGCTGGTCTTTTCACTGGTTTGTATGAGTTATGGAAGCTAATTTTTTCAGATTTGCCGCTGAAGAGCTGTTTCAGAAAATCAAAGGGCTTCGTATTGAAAAAGTATTTCAGCCTGATTCCCGGGTCTGGACTTTTGCCCTTGGCGCAGCAGGCAATCTGATATTTTTTTGCCGTCCCAAAGGGGGCGGCTTTTTTCTGTCAGAGGACAAACCGACCAATCCCTTGAACCCCTGCCCAGGGCTCATGTGGCTGCGCAAAAGGATCAAAAACCGCCGCATTACTGGTTACTTAAATCTGTGGCCTTACAGAAAAACAGCCCTGGCCCTTTCCGGTACCCGGGAATTTCTGGTTCTGGATATTACAAAAGCCCCGTATCTGGCCCAGGATCTGCCAGAAAACCATGAAAACCCGGTATGGCCTGATATTGAACAGGTTCTGGAGCAGGCAGACATCTGGAAAGACTATCCGCAGCTGACTCCCCTTTTGCGAACCACCCTGAAAAGCATGGACAGAAAGGCTGCCTCAGGAATGCTGGATGAACTTTCCAGAGGATGCGTGCAGGATTTTTATGTGGTTCAGGATGCAAAGGGAAACAGAGAACCAGCCTGTTTTCAGCCGGTAAACAGGACCAGAGTGCATGAATTTTCAAGCGCCCTTGAAGCGGCCAGGTTCTGGGGGACGGACCAGGCCTGGAAAATGGCTGTTCAATGGGGTGAAAGGGAGAAAAAGCAGAGCAGAGCTTTAAAACGAGTCCGCAGAAACCTGGCCAGGCTGCGCAAAGACCGGGACAGATTGAAACAAATGGCCCTGGAAGCAGACCAGGCAGAGCTCATCAGACAGAATCTTTACCAGCTGGATTCGCAACATAGGGCTTTTTCCATTACCCTGGAGGACCTGCAGGGACAGCAACACACCATAGAGCTGGACCCGGCCCTGGATCTGACCGGGAATATGCAAAAATTTTTCCGCAGGGCAGCCAAGGCCAGACGCGGTCTGGATTTCACTGAAAAAAGAGAACAGGAGCTTTTAAGCCAGCTCCATGACCTGCAGAATCAGGCCGGGCAGCATGAGCAGCAGGAAAATCTGACCTGTTCAGTCCAGAAAAGGCCCCAGGCAGCAAGGGGCCGGGGCCGGGATGCTGACTTCAGAAGGGTTATTTCTTCGGACGGATTGCTGAGTCCTCGGGCCAAAA
>CAZHCY010000288.1:0-1319 GCA_964531185.1 uncultured Desulfovibrionales bacterium
GCGTTGACTCTGGCCCCGGCCGCCGGACTGCCGCCTTTGGGCCCGACATTGGAAATATATGTCAGCCTGCTGTGCATAAGGGCCTGCTTGGACTGAGCCGCACCCACAAAGCCCACCGGCACACCGATTACCAGGTCAGGCACAATGCCCTCATCTGCCAGATCCAGAATTTTCCACAAAGCAGTGGGAGCGTTGCCCACCACAGCCACTGCCCCGTTCAGGTGCTCGGCCAGGATCTCCATGCCGGCCGCAGCCCGGGTGATTCCCCGGGCTTTTGCTCTGGATGCTGCATCCGGCTGATCCACAGCGCACAGAACATTGGAGCACCCGGTCAGGGCGCTGCGGACCATGCTCACATCGCAGACAATCTGCTTATCCTCCTTCAGGGCCTGCTGCCCGGCCTTTATCGCCTCAGCGTGGAACTTCAGGCAGCGGCCCAGGGAAAAATCCGCGCTGGCATGCACCACTCTGGCTGCGATTTCCCTGCCGGCCCGGTCCGGCCACTGGCCAAGCATGTTCCGGATAAAATCCAGGCTGGCTGCTTCAATGTCCTCCCCGGGCTGATACCTGGGATAACCAGAGTATTCCCAGATCCTTTCCAGAATGATTTCCGGCATCAGGGGCTCATGCTCCAGGGAATTGAGCACCCGGAACAGGATTCCAGGATGTTTTTCCTCAAGCCCCTTTACCAGGGCCGGGATATCATGGCGGACATGACTGCCGTCAAATAAAAAAAACGGAAATATGGTAATTTCATCAGCCCCGGCCCGGGCCAGGCTGTCCACGCTCTGAGCCAGATCAGGCTCTCCCAGGGAAAAAAAGGCTGCAGCCACCTTGGCCTGAGTCCGCCTGCCCACAGTTTCCACCATATTTAGAAAACTTTTTCTGGCCTGAACATTTCTGCTGCCATGGGCCAGAATAATTATTGCCTGTCTGTTCATCATGCGTTCTCCGTTCCCCGTTCCCCGTTGTCCGTTCTGCGTTCCCCGTTGACCGTTATCCATTGTCCGTTCTGCGTTCTGGGTTCTGGGTTCTGCATTATCCGTTGTCCGCTGTCCGTTGTCCGCTGCCCGCACATCAGGGCAAACGCTATAAATCCTGATCTCCCGCGCCAGCGGATGAACCTTTACCGGATGCGATAAGCAGCCGGTAAAATTATCTTCTTCATTCTTATTCGTGAAAATTCGTGCAGATTCGTGGATAAATATTCTTCTCTCTTCCTCTTCTTTTCCTCATCCCTCATTCCAGCATCCCAGCATCTCTCTGCCCCATGCCCTCTGCCTTTTCTTCATTCCTCATTCCTCATTCCTCATTCATCA
>CAZHCY010000288.1:1419-3326 GCA_964531185.1 uncultured Desulfovibrionales bacterium
TTCTTCCCCTCTGCCCCATGCCCCATGCCCTCTGCCTTTTCTTCATTCCTCATTCCTCATTCCTCATTCATCATTCTTCCCCTCTGCCCCATGCCCCATGCCCTCTGCCTTTTCTTCATTCCTCATTCATCATTCATCATTCATCATTCATCATTATCTTCCGTCAGCCTTGCAGCCAGATCAGGCCTGTGTCCAAAATAGACATGGGCATAGCTGGCCAGGACATTATATCTGGTTATGCCCAGAGTCTGTCTGGACTGTCCTCTGGCATCCCGCACTTCATAAACATTTTCCCAGCCCTGATCATCTTCCGGATAAATATCAGAATAGTGATATTCATGACCTCTGACTTTCTGCCCCTTTTCTCCCAGCAGACAGTCCCGCATGAATCTGATCTGGACATAGCCCAGGCTTTTCCGGCGCGGAAGCATTCCGGATCTGAAAGGAAGCACCCCGGCCATGGCAAAGACCTGTCCGTTCAGGGCTTTCAGCTCCCGGCAAAGATAGACCAGTCCGCCGCATTCCGCATAAATATGCCCCCCCTCACCTGCCCAGGCGGCAATACTCTTGCGCATGGCCCGGTTCTGGCTCAAATCATGAGCAAACAGTTCCGGATACCCTCCGCCCAGATAAACCAGGCTGATGTCCCTGGGCAGCTGCCTGTCCCGGACCGGAGAAAAAAACACCAGCTCAGCTCCGGCCTTTTCCAGGGCTGACAGGTTGGCCTGGTAATAAAAATTAAAGGCCTGGTCCCGGGCCACGGCTATTCTGGTTTTTGACCCTGCCCTGGTTTTTGTTCCTGAGCAGGTTTTTATGGGTTTTGCCCTGGCAGCTATTTCTGCAATGCTGTCCAGCTTCAGGTATTTTTCAGCAGCCCTGGCAAAAGGGATTGCATACTGCTCGTTAAAATCCTTCTCATGAGGAACTTTGAGCCCCAGATGTCTGGAGGGCAGAGTGGGCAGAGAATCAGCCGGCACAGCCCCCAGCAGAGGGGGCAGCCCTGAAGCCTCAAGGACCCTGGACAGAATCCTGGCGTGTCTGTCCGAACCGCAGTGGTTGGCAATTATGCCTTTGATATTCTGCCCGACCAGTTCAAAGGAAACAAACCCGTGCACCAGGGCGGCAAAACTCCTGGCCATGGCTGAGGCTTGAGCCACCAGAACCACCGGGGCATCCAGAAGCATTGCCGTATGCGCTGTGGATCCTTTGGAACCCGTGGCATCAGGCCCGTCGTAAAATCCCATCACCCCTTCAATCACAGCCAGGCCTGAACTTTGTCCGGCCAGATCCCTGACATGCTCCTCAGTGCTCATCCAGGTATCGAGATTATAGCAGGGGCTTTGGCAAACCAGCTCCATGTACATGGGATCCAGATAGTCCGGCCCGCATTTGAACCCGGATACAATGTACCCCTTCTCAGCAAATCCCGCTGCCAGGGCCAGGGCCAGACTGGTTTTGCCGCTGCCGCTGGACGTTCCGCCTATGACCAGCCTCAATATTTCCCCCCTGTCATTGGTAGTGTTTGATTTTGTTTAGCAATTTAGTCCCGGGTTGAACAGTCGAAAAATCCTGCAATCCTTGCCAGCCCGGGTCTCTGTTCAAAAAAATTTCAGTTGCCATTTCCTTGTAAAAATGTCATTATTAATATAAATAAGCACGAGACAGGGGAGCAATTGTTTTCCCGCTATGTGCAAAGACTTTTCTTGGAACCAGAACAAAGCTCTGGTCAACACGCTCAAGTGTTTTTTTAGGGCCTTTACTTGAGAATATTTTAACAAAAGGGTAACAGTTTAGCCCTTTTTAAGAAAAGCAGGGGACAGGCACCCCAGCGCTTGTTTTTTAAAGATGCAAGAAACAGACTTGGAAAAACAGGCGCTGGGAGAGCCAGTCCCCCTCCGGGCGCCGCC
>CAZHCY010000289.1:0-3315 GCA_964531185.1 uncultured Desulfovibrionales bacterium
GCCATTGTCAATGCCTACCAGGAGTTTGCCTCCCAGAAAGTCCGGGAAAAGGCAGTCCTGGTTTTTGATACCATGTGGCACAGCTCTGAAAAAATGGTCAAAGCAGCAGCTGAGGGTCTCATGGAAGAGGGCGTGGAAGTCCGGATCATGGGCCTGAAAAGATTTCATCACAGCGATGTGATGGGGGAATTTTCCCAGGCAGCAGCCATTGTCTGTGCATCTCCCACTCACAACAACGGCATGCTCCCCCTCATGGCTGATTTTTTGACCTATCTCAAAGGACTCAAGCCCAAAAACCGCCTGGCCGCAACCATGGGTTCCTACGGCTGGAGCGGCGAAGCCCCCGGAGCCATGCATCAGGTTCTGGAAGAAGCCGGCTTTGAAATGCCTTTCCAGCCCCTGAAAGTTCAGCATGTGCCTGCCCATGATCACCTGGCTGAGTGCAAGCAGCTGGGGCGTGATCTGGCTGTCCGGATCAAGGCCAAGGTGGCTGAGCAAAAGCAGTAGCCGCACCATATTTGCACCGGCCGGTGTTTTATGTACCTGGCACCGGCCGGCATCTTCCCTGCATTTGAAGCAGCTCAGGGCATTACCAGTCTCTTTGACCCGCAAATCTCAGCCAGACTGATTTTTTCTTTTCAGGGCTTTTGAAAAACCAGCTTAATGGTTTACACCAAAAATGCCCCCACATTATGGATCATTTCCTGCCGAGCTGGTGAACATTTGCAAACCAATAAAGCATGCCAGCTGCAGCAAGCAGCCAGGTAAAAATCCTTTAGCCAGCCCAAAAAGGCGGATATGAAACAGATCAAAAAGCATATTCTTGATTTGCTGAAACATGAAGATCTTGATTCAGCCCTGAAAAAAATCGAGTCCCTGCCCCCGAAACAGGTGCTTGGGCCCCTGTTTGCCGGCTTGCTCAACCCTCAGGAGCTGGTCCGCTGGAGATCCATTTCAGCCATGGGCCGGACCGTCAGCAGACTGGCTGCTCAGGACATGGAACAGGGGCGTATTGTCATGCGCCGGCTCATGTGGTCCTTGAATGATGAATCTGGAGGCATAGGCTGGGGAGCTCCGGAAAGCATGGCCGAAATCATGGCCGTGAATCAGGACCTGGCCCTTGAGTTCAAGTCCATCCTGTTTTCATACCTTGTGGAGCGGGAAGAGGGCGCGGACAATTTCCTGGAATATCTGCCCCTTAGAAGAGGGGCTTTCTGGGGCCTTGCCCGGCTGGCACAGGCCAGGCCTGATATTGCAGGCTCTGGCCGGGATAAAGCTCGCCAGGCCCTGGAACATGAGCAGGATCCTTTTATTCTGGCCTGTCTTGGCCTCTACTTTAAGCTCACCGGCCTGGATGATTCAGCAATCCGGCAGATTGAACAGACCCTGGACAATGCCCCTGTGCTCAACTTTTACTGGGATGGTCAGCTCATTTCCAGCCCTGCGGGCAAACTGCCCAGCCTGGCCCGGCCCTGATCCCCCTGCCGGATACATCTTCACACCAGGCTTCATTTAACCGGCTTTCCGGTCTTCAAAAAACAGATCCAGGACCACCAGCTCAGCAGGAGCCAGCACCCTGATGGGCGGACCCCAGCTGCCTGCCCCGCTGGTTACTA
Organism: uncultured Desulfovibrionales bacterium; assembly: GCA_964531185.1. Lineage (GTDB taxonomy): Bacteria > Desulfobacterota > Desulfovibrionia > Desulfovibrionales > Desulfonatronovibrionaceae > CAZHCY01. Next base: position 1,617 of record CAZHCY010000289.1, read on the forward strand.
TCAGCTTGCTGTCTCCTTGCCGGTAAAGACCGTATACATGTTCAAACTGAAGCCGCACCAGCAGTCTGAAAGGGAAAAGCTGACCATTGTGCACATGTCCGGCCAGTTGAACATCCGCGCCTGCCTGTGCGGCCTCATCAAAACCCCATGGTCTGTGGGTGACCAGAATATTGAATCTCCGGGCATCAAGACCGGTCAGAACCCGGGCGATTCTTTTTTCCTGCTCCAGTCTGGGCTGGGCTGCTCCAGTGGGATCAGTCACTCCAGCCAGACACAGACCCTGCTCATCAAGACAAATTTTTTCATTGTCCAGGATTTTGATCCCTGCCTTGCGAAAAAAATTCACTGACTGCTTAAGACCGGGATGGAATTCGTGGTTGCCCAGTACTCCGAATTTTCCCAGCAGCGGATCAAGCCGGTCAAGTATTTCAGCCTTGTGCCCCATCCCTTCCAGATGATCGTTGACCACATCTCCGCCGAATATCACCAGGTCAGGCTGCTGATTCTCTGCAGCCTGGACTATCCTTTCCAGTCTGTGAGCAGATTTCTGAATACCAATATGCAGATCAGACAAAAATACTATCCTGATGTTGCGGGTGATCTTTGAGGTTGTTGTCTCATAACCGGCAATGCCAGGAGGCCGCGAGGCCTCCAGAAAACCGTAGCTCACCACGGACAGAGAAATGGTCAGTCCCAGCAGCCCGGTCCTGGAGGCTAATCCGGGCCATTTCCACCTGCACAAAGGCCAGCGCAGCAGCTGAATTACGGCCATGATGACCTGAAAGACAAACAGATAAAATATCAGGCCCAGCCAGATAAATGTGAGCTGCCAGATGGAGTAAACCAGAAAATAAGGCCGGGAAAATGGAACAAGATGGGCCAGAATGGGAGTAAGGGCCAGAAAGGATGCCAGGATATAACCCGCTCTGCCCCTTTTGGTTTCAGGGAAAAGCTGGGATTTGAATCTGAACCACACAAAAAAATGCATGCCCAGATATACAGAGAGAAATATCAGAATAAACACTTGAACTTCAACATCCCGCAACCATTCACAAAATTCTTTTCAGAAAAGCTTTGACCCGCTCATGGGTCAGGGTATCGCGAAAAAAATCATCAGGACCGCCCTGGGCGATGAATCTGCCCTGGTCCATGAAATACAGCTTGTCGGCCATTTCCCTGGCAAAGCCCATCTGATGCGTAACTATAAGCATGGTCATTCCTTCCCTGGCCAGGGACTTGATGGATTCCAGCACTTCGCCCACCAGTTCCGGATCCAGGGCTGAAGTAGGTTCATCAAACAGCATCAGCTTGGGCCGCATGGCCAGGGCCCTGGCAATGGCCACCCTCTGCTTCTGTCCGCCGGACAGGGTGGCTGGATAGTTGTCCTTCTTGTCCAGCAGACCCACTTTGCCCAGCATATCCACAGCCACCTCCCGGGCCTGGGCCTCTGGCTGTTTCTTGACTGTCAGCGGCCCCTCCATGACGTTCTGCAGGGCAGTCATATGCGGAAAGAGATTGAACTGTTGAAAAACCATTCCCATTTCTGAGCGCAGGGCACAGATTTTTGAAGGTTTATCCAGACCCAGCCTCCCTTTTCTTCGCACATCCCCCCCCTCCCGGTCTTCAAAAAACATCCGCCCCGCATCCACGATCCCCAGCAACTTTATCGCCCTCCGCAACGCGTACTTGCCTGCCCCTC
>CAZHCY010000290.1:0-3303 GCA_964531185.1 uncultured Desulfovibrionales bacterium
CCCGCCTGTTTTTTCTTTAGGTTTTGAGTTTTAACGTACCCCGCATACCCCGCCCATTGAAGAAGGTATCAGGTGTCAGTTATCAGGTTCCAGGCTTCAACCCTGAGCACTGAACCCGGCTTTTTTTACCCCGGCCGGGATTCTTTCTATTCATTTTTCTTTATCCCAAACCTACAACCTCTTCAAGTAACTGCTCCTGGAGGTTGTATGGGAACCGCGGAAATACATGCATATACCTCAGGGTGGACTCAGTCTTCAAATTCCATGATGATCCGCTGTTTATCTAACTCGCTTTCCTGTCTGAGCTTATCAGTATGGTGAGCCAGAAGAAACATGGCCAGCCCGGCCTGAGCCTGGCTGTCTTCAAGCAGCTGGTCAGGACTTGGAGGTGCAGTGCTGAAGACCGGCATCTGCCCGCTGAATATCACTTCCACTTTGAGGTTGAATTCATCATATACTGTGTTGACAGTAATTGGTTTCTGCCCGTGATTAAGATGAGCAAGCAGATCCAGCATTTCAGTCATGGCTGCGCTGGCCCTGTAAATGACATCCGCTCTTGCTCCCCACCTGCCTCCCAGTTCTTTAAAATAATTTTCAATATCCCGGCTGCTGGTTTCAGCAGGATCAATGGACAGGGTCTGTTTGTTGCTGATGCCGATTCTGAACAGCATATTCAAAAAAACACCGGTTATTGCGGTCAGGGCTATGGCTGAGCCGAAAACGGGCTTGAAATGGGACGGAACCTGATCATGGATCTCCGGGACAGCCAGTACACTGATGCCCATAACCAGGGAAATGCCCACCACAAAGGTCCGGCGGCTGTCCATCATCCTGGACATGATTATGGACCACCCGGTAACGATCATGAAGCAGGCTGCATAGACCACTATCCCCCCCACCACAGGCACCGGCATGTTGCTTAAAATATAAGCCGGACCTGGGAAAAAGGCCAGTCCGATAAAAAACAGCCCCGTGGCATAGCCAATATAGCGGCTGGTGGCACCAGTGGCGTAGGACATGCCGATATTGGATGAAGATGCAGCCAGCCCGGTCCCGCCCAGCAGACCGGCAACCACGGTCCCCAGACCTTCAGCAGCTATGCCTCCCTGCACAGAGGGTATATGCACTCTTTTCCAGTCCGCATTATTGATTTTCTGGCAACTGATTATATCTCCGGTCAATTTAAGGGATGAACAGATGGCAGCTATCAAAAATGGCAGGATAAGGGCTGGATCAAACGCGAACCCCGGATGTTTAAGCACCGGCAGAGTTATAAGAGGCATTTCCCGGACCTCGGTCAGGGTCTTTAAGGGAACAACCCCCAGAATATAGGCTGAAACATATCCGTATACGATTCCAAACAGAACGGCGTATACCTTGACCATTTTGCCGGCCCAGACAGTTATGGCCACAATTAAGAATAATGTGCCCACACCCACGGCTATTTCCCTGAACTCAGGAACAATGTCTTCAGCAGAAAGCCCGAACATGGACTTCACTGCGTAAGGGGCCAGGGCCAGACCAACCATGGCCACTACCATGCCGGCCACTTCCGGAGGAAAAAACTTTCTCAGCCTGCGCATGGTTCTGGAAAGCAGAACCTGCATCATTCCGGCGGCCGCAGTCATGCCAAAGACCAGGCTCAGGCCGCCGACCTGGAATGCAGCCAGGGAAGCGTGAAAATAGATGAACGTACTGGTGTGCAGACAGAAATAGCCTGAACCTATTCCCCATTTGCCCATGGACTGCATGATGCCGGCCATACCGCCAGCAATGAGCCCCACTGATATCAGAGAAGCAGTCTGAGCCGGTCCGGCGCCCACAGCATGGGCAAAGACTATGGACGCCATGAGGCTGGAAATGAGCAGCGCGCCATGTTCAATGCCCAGCAGGCCCAGAGAAAACAGGGGCGGCCTCTGGTTGACACTGTAGATCAAATGGGATGGAGCCTGGATTTTGTGATTGTCTTGCATCTGATGGCTCCTTGAGCTGACCCCCCTCTCAGCTGACTTAGAAATTTAGAACCCTGACAAAAAAACGCCTGGCCATTTCGTGGGCGTCAGCCCGGCTCAAGGCTTTCATGCCGGTATATTCACTACATGCGGATATTTTTTGGCTGTGGCCCGGAAAGTTGCCAGATATATTGATTTGGCACTGGCTTCATGGTCGTATTTTGTAAAGGCCTCCCCAGCCATACCTGAGGAAAGCAGGGGACAGGCACCCCAACGCTTGTTTTTCGATTGATGTAAACACAGATTTAGGAAAAACTAGTGCTGGGAGAGCCAGTCCCAGTGCTTCATACAAATGGATAAACTGTTACACTATTTTTTTTACTTCAGGTGGTACCTGTATACACAGTTCTGCAGAGACTTTGGTACAACCGATAAAATGTTCTTTTCCAGATCATCTTTTGTTTTCCCGCTGCATACAGTCAAGCCCTGGAGTATTCCAAACCACGCCTTATCAAAACCTATCTCTCGAAGCCGCTTTCCCAGGATCCGGGCATTGATCTTGCCCATTTCCTGGTGATAACATACTGCCAGATCATTACTTTTTTCAATGAGATCTTCAATTTCTTCCCAGTAATGTTGTCGATTCCTCTGGTTCTTTAAATAGAACTTAAGCTTTTCTTTATCACTTGTCTTATCCTGAGTGTTTGGGTCAAAAGGCAGGGAAGTAACAATACCGTACTCTGCTTTGGCTTCATTATACAAGTTATTCAGCATTCTGCGGACTCCGCCCCCAAGGATGATGCTGTAGGCACGCAGGTATCCGTCATACACAATATGATTCTTAAAAGGCAGCAACACACCGTGCACATACCCAGGAACGTATGGGAACATATCTTTAAGGCTATCTTTCAGGGAAAGAACCCCATAAGCTACTGACGGAGACGAGGTGGACAGAAAAATGGTGTAGTTTTTCAGATGCCGAAAAAGATAGAAGTCCCCTTTCAGATAATCCTTCCAGGTGCTGACAATCTCCAGCTCGTCTGCTGAAAAATGAAAGGGATTTTCATGAATAAAAGAGTCAATGAGGTGAATGTCTTCATAGAGCTCATCTCTGACCTGAACTCTTTGCTCGGTGGGCAGATCCATGAACTCTTCCTGGGTAGAGACATCTTGGTCCAGGATTTTCTTTTGGGCATTAACATACACCAGCAAGGCTGGAAATAACTTGAAAAATTGACATGCATCATGTTCAGGCAACATCATATCAGTCCTTCCTTTACTGAAAAACAGGATTTGTGGTAACAGTTTAGCCCTTTTTAAGGGCGCAGGGGACAGGCACCCCGTCACCCAC